>JBCCEI010000115.1:0-5789 GCA_039030355.1 Pseudomonadota bacterium
GGAATATCCTTGGGTGCAAACTCTATAGGTAAACGACAATGTATTGCAATTGAAGATTTCGAATTATTAGACCAGCAAAATGCTACAGAATTCTTAAAACCCCTAATAAACTAAGCTTGTATTTTAATAAGAAGTTTGATTCCCACCTTCGCCAGTTGCACGATCTACAGCGGCTTGCACTCTTGCAATTAGCAAGTCTGCATAATCTTCATCAGCCATTTCTGCGATGCCGATAGATAATGTAAATGTTTGGCTAATTTTCTGATCACTCAAAACTAGATTATTGACCGCTTCTTGGAGTCGCTTTGCAACAAATTCAGACTGACTTGCATCAGTGCCCACTAGCAATAAAGCAATACAGTCATCGCCATATTTTATTGCCATATCCATACCACGCAATTCAATTTGTATGGCGTTCGCAATCGCAATAAATATTTTATCCGCTGCATATGAACCGTATGATCCAATGTAACTTTCATAATGATCAATCTTCAACATCATTACTGATAATGAACGATTGCGCATCGCACAACGAGTCATCTCATATGGGAGTGTTTCCTTCATCCAATCCTTATTATATAAACCTGTTGCATCGTCTTTTTCTACTTTAATTCTATTTTTAGCTTCTTCATGCTGCTGTTGATAGAGTATTCGATTTAAATCTAACATGCGTTTCACAAACAACTTCATTAAGTTTTTAGCAAAATTCAAATCTCTAGATACAAATTCCCACAACAGATTTTCAGGAATTTCTAAAACTTTGCATTTTGACTGTGCAATAACAAATGCGCTGGTGTCTTGCTCACCAATCACAGACATTTCACCAACCGTATCACCAGGGCTTAGAGTAACAACAGCAGGTGAATCTTCTTGCAAATGCATCCCTAAATGACCATCTACGATTACATACATCGTCTGGTTTGGTTGATCTTTATAGAGAAGCAATTCACCAGGTTGTAGGTTTTTGCTTGAACACTGAGATAATAAGGCTGCACATTGTTCGAGGTCTACTGCGCCAAATAACCCAAGACGGGACAAAGTAGAGAGTTGTCGCGTATCGCCAGGCGCAATTGTCATACAGGCTTGTATCGATAAAAATCTAACTTTATCTCAATACTTCAAAAATATAAAACACACAAATGAAGATTTGCATAGAACATAGAGTTGCTGACAAAGAATAATCATTCTTGGCCTAAATCATTCTAACGATCCTTATCCTTAAATTTGTTTTTATGCTTTTTACGAAATTGTTTGCGTTCTTCAGGAGACATGTTTTGCCATTTCTGGCGAAGCTTTTCTCTTTTTTCAGGCGGCAAGTCTTTGAACCATTTATAACGCTCACGAATCTTATTCTGTTTTTCAGGTGGTAGATTTTCAAAACGATCAAAGCGCTCTTTAAGCTTACGTTTTTTATCCGCATCCAGAGACTGCCATTTATGTAAGCGTTTTTTTGCTTTTTCTTTCTGCTCTGGCGTCATACTATGCCAACGCTCAGCACCACGGGAAAGACGTTTTTGTTGTTGTGGCGATAACTCATGCCACTTTCCTTCATAGCCTTTTAATACCTGTTTTTGTTGGTTGCTAAGTTCGCCCCACGAAATGGCATTCTGTGCATTTGCACACAGGCAACATCCCAGCAAAATAATTAAAACAAGTAATCTATTCATAATTGGTTTCGCTTAACTGCTCTTCTTCTACCTCATCAATTGTTGATAAAAAAAACGCAAACCAGTCTTCATTCTCTTCTTCAATTGATCCTAAAATTTCTAAAAACTCTTCATCAAGTTCATCTTCATTTTTCTCAAGTGTTTCTGCAAAACTGTGTTGGACAATAAGGATTAAGAAAAACCCTATTGCACATTTATCCAGTAACATCTTCTTCTACTAACCATGTGTAGAATTCCAGTTCCTCATACAACTCAATGGTATCTTGTGAAGCGATTAGCTCAATAGCTTCAACACTTTCCGTTTCTAGGTTTTGATTCAATTGTGTATTCACAACTATAACAGCAATAAAAATGCTTAAAGCAGTTGCTGTGGCTGCGAAGATTTTTGGCATTGAAAAACGCTTAGGTGTTTTCGCTAATGCGGCTTGTCTTGCCGCAACAATGCGTTGGCTTGTTTCTGCATCGATACGATTTACAGAATCATCTAAAGCATCACATACATTTGATACTACATTTTCATCAGTTAAATTTCGGTTTTCAGTACTCATAAGTTTTCCTGTAATTGTTCACGCAAAAAATGCACTGCACGCGAATAGTGAGTTTTTACACTTCCTTTTGAACATTTCATAATCTTTGCTGTTTCAGCAACATCCATTCCTTCCCATGCTCGCAGTAAAAATGCTTGGCGTTGACGTGGCGACATTTTTTTTAGCAAATGATCCACTCGTTCCACAGAATCTTCTAAATCGACCATATCGCTTGGACCTAGAGATTCATTGGCTGCATGTTCTAATGGATCATATCCTTCTTCATCATCATTTTTTGCGAACCATACCCGCCAGCGACTCTGGGTCGTATTTCTACGATGAAAATCCATGATGCGATTGTTTAATATGCGATAAAACAGTGGTGCCCACTGCTCTGCAGGTTTGTTGGCATATTTACTCGCTAATTGCATCATGGCATCCTGCACAATATCTAAAGCATCCTCACGGTTTCTCATCGACATCTCTGCCATACGAAACGCACGACGTTCTACACTGATCAAAAAATCCTCAAGTTGCTGTGGCGATGTCGAATTCAAGTTTTTCTCACTTATACAACAACTCTAATTTAACTTTTTGAGCATTGAGGTAAATTTACGATAAGCCATGCTATCTGGATGATCCGTACCCCAAAGCATAGAATGCCCTTACTGTTAAAATAACGTTTGTGTACTGATTTGGTTGACACTCCCAACAAACTACAAAGAATCATATAGTTCACAATGTTAATGTAGTTTATGCACATTATCTGGTAATTCGAAATACCAGATGGTCATCTAATTATCAAAGACCAGAAATTGAACAATTTTATCGATTTATCAGTAACTTAATAAACGCGACTTTGCTTAAAATCGTCCTGTTTGCGTAATTATTCATCATTCTAGACTTTTTCATGAGACTTTATACACAGATTTATCCACAGCCATGACGCGCCCAAAAATTATATCTGTCGCATTGCCAGTCCCTCTCTATCAGCATTTTGATTATCTGGCCCCAGCAGGAACAAATCCTAAAACTTTGAATATTGGCGCGCGTGTTCGAGTGCAATTTGGCACGCGCAAATTAATAGGTCTTATTGTGAATAAGCCAGATCAAAGCACTCTACCCACCAACAAGCTAAAGCACATATATGAATTGCTAGATGAAGAAGCAATTATAAATAATACATTACTAAAATTGTTATTTTGGGCAGCTGAATACTATCAACAACCCATCGGTGAAGTGATATTTGCAGCATTACCCACGATTTTACGTAAGGGTAAATTCATTAAACCTGTAACAAACACCATTTATGAATTATCCACGCAACAAAATCTTGATGATCAATTAAAACGAGCACCTAAACAAAAACAGATCATCGAAATACTAAAAAATAATACTCGTGGTGTAAATGTTGATGAACTAGATACGTTATTGCCTGGTTGGCGCAACGCGATGAAAGCACTATTAGCTAAAAGCCACGTAAAAAAAACTGAAAAGACGCTTGTGATAGATGAAACTATCGAAAAAACAAGAAAAGATATTACTTTAAATAGTGAACAACAACATGCTTTTGATGAGCTCAAACAACAGCTCGATCATTTTAATTGTTGTTTACTAGATGGCGTCACAGGCAGTGGTAAAACTGAAGTCTATTTGGCACTAGCAGAGAAAGTATTAGAAAATCAACAACAAATATTATTTTTAGTTCCAGAAATTGGCCTGACATCACAGTTAGTTCAGCGCATTGAGAAGCGATTAGCTAACAAGGTATATTTAATGCATTCAGGATTGAACGAAAATCAACGAGCTCAAACATGGCTTGCGACCAAAACAGGTGACGCTAAAATAGTCGTTGGTACTCGTTCAGCAATATTTTTACCATTTGTTAATCCAGGCTTGCTGATTATTGATGAAGAGCATGACCTCTCTCTCAAACAACAAGAGGGGTTTCTTTACAATGCAAGAGACATTGCTATTTATCGTGCTAAACAACTCAATATTCCCATTATATTAGGTACTGCAACTCCTTCATTTGAAACACAGTTTAATGTAGAAAGAAACCGCTATAAAAAACTCACACTCACTCAACGTGCAAAAGATGCAAGTTTTCCAGATGTAAAAATAATTGATATGCGCGCAAAAAATTCGTCAGATGGACTTTCAGACGAGCTAACTGCAGCCATAAAAACAGAGACCCAACAAGGTAACCAAGTACTATTATTTCTAAATCGGCGAGGTTACGCGCCTACCATTTTATGTAAAGACTGCGGCTGGGTAGCTGAATGTTCTCGTTGTGATGCACGCATGACGCTTTACAAAAATAGAAATATTTTAAAATGTCATCACTGTCTAAAAGAGCAACAAGTGCCAAATCACTGCCCTACTTGTAGCTCAGAGAATTTATTGCATTTAGGTGAAGGCACACAAAGAATTGAAACAAAACTAAACGAAATATTTACTGAAATTGCTATTACACGTATTGACCGCGACAGCACACGCAAAAAAGATGCTTTAAATAAAAAACTTGCTGATATTCATGCTGGCAAGTTTCAAATCATAATAGGCACACAAATGTTGTCAAAAGGACATGATTTTCCAAATGTCACCTTGGTTGGTATTCTTAACGTAGACCATGGTCTATATAGTACAGACTTTCGTGCAACAGAAAGACTTGCACAATTACTTGTGCAAGTAGCCGGTAGAGCAGGTCGAGGGAAGAAAAAAGGTAAAGTTTTGTTACAAACCTATTTACCTGAACATCCATTATTAAATTGTTTACTGTCAAAAGGCTACACAGCATTCAGCAAAGAAGCGCTAAACATTCGTAAAGAGTGCGCACTACCTCCATATACGTCAATGCTGATGATACGTGCACGTGCAAATAAGTTAGACATGACACAAAATTTTTTGCAAGAAGTGAAATACATGATTAACAAAACTAAGCTTCAAGGCTTAACTCTTTATGGCCCAATTCCAGCACTAATGGAGCGTAAAGCTGGCATGTTCCAAAGTCAGTTAATTTTATTTTCTAATCAACGTAAAACGCTTCAAGAAAATTTGAGCCATTGGACTAATTCAATAACTAAGCAACCGCTTGCTAAACGAGTAAGATGGAGTATTGAAGTGGATCCACTTGAGATAAACTGAAATTAATGAAATAAGGCAAAAGTGCTCAATATGAGTACAATGCAACGCCTTTTATAACTAGATATTTAGATGCAAACGAAAATTTCCTCTCTGGTAGAGACAGCGGTTGCGAATTTGCAAGCCGATGGAACCCTGCCACAAGATTCAAGCGCAAAAATACAAATTGCGCATAGCAAAGATAAAAGTCATGGAGACTTTGCCTGTAATGTTGCCATGCAATTAGCCAAGCAGGCAAAAATGCCTCCGCGCGATCTTGCAGAAAAGTTACTTGCACAATTTCCTGCAAACGATTTGATCGAAAAAGTAGTTTTTAGGTTGTCTTTGTTGTTTTTTCCTAAGGGTTTTTCTTTCTCATCATCTTTACTGTCTTTCTCCTGTTCCGTAGGAGGGTCCTCTTCTTCGTTACTTTTATTATCTCCATACTCTTTAATAATCACTTTTCCGACCC
>JBCCEI010000116.1:0-5763 GCA_039030355.1 Pseudomonadota bacterium
AAAAACCAATTATCCATCACAATCAACCTTTATTTTAATTTACGTCCGCTTTCGACCAATAGCGACATTCCAATGAATTATAATAATTGTAATTTTTTATATTTTTTTACACCACTTTCCTGAATCAGAAAATGGCAATCTGGGTTTCAATTCTTCGATTTCAATCACACGTACTTTTCTCAATGTAGAACTATCTAGACTAAAAAGCGTTATTTCGCACTTATTCTCTTTTCTAGTTACTTCAATTTCATATCTTTCATCTTTGATAGGTTCGAATACACCTACTACCTGACATTTTTTTCTCCTAGCTTCCCCAAGATACCTTTGCGATACCCATACTTTAAAAGCAAAATCTTTATTTGCAGTTATTCTTTGAAATAAACTAACTCCCTCTTCATTGTTAAATATAACTTTTCTATTTTCACAAGACTCAGCTTTTTCATAGGTATTAAAAAACACGATTAGGTCAATTTCAGCCGAAGTTCTAATTTGAGCTGTATCACCGCTAGAGGGTGGGTCATAATTTATAGGTGGTAAATGAACCGCAAACGGTACTATAGGGAATTTTGAGGATGTTGCAGTACAGCCAGAAACTAAGAGAGCCAATACAAGCAGGATTGTTTTTTTCATATATTAAATTAACTGTATATTTGACTGAATAATGTCCGCCTTGGGTCGAAAGCGGACACTTTAGAATAAGAATTCAATCGGCTCACATCATCCATGATGTGTCTTATATTCGCACATACTGTGCTCACGCTTTGGATCGTTAACAAACATAATCAAACCAAATCATTCAAAACAAGCTGCTTATACAAACTCGACTCTCGCTTAAAAAACCCCTCGGTATGAAACGAGTCATCTAATTTATACAGCTCATAATCTAAGTGATGACAAACTTCATGGAATAATGTGCGCATGTATGTTTTGAAGGCAACAACTTGTTTGCGCTTAGCGGTCAACATCCAAACTGAGATTTCAGCCACTTTGGTTTTTTTTGATACAGGCTCATATAAACCATGTAGCTCACCATAATTATTATGCGGGCGACTCGTTAGCACCTTTACTTTAATGGGTGGAATATTTAGTTGCAGCGTAATTTGATTAGTCAACGCCTGACTCGCACGCATGACATTTGCTTTCTCTTTGCTTTTAAGTGCTGCTTGTACATTTCGAACATATGGCAACAATTCATATGAATCTTTTAGATCTACATCTTCGATCTTGTCACTCGCACGATAGATTTTTTTACTGCTTGCAGGCAATCTACGATAATAAGAATAGGGCATCGTTAATATATTGACTTTGAAGCCACTATATTAACGTTTTAAGAATTTTGAAACTATAGAATTTACTAGAATTCGTTATAACTAAGATCAAGTGTGAGCTTGATATCGCTAGCCGCAACTGAGATTGAATAGTCCTCGAGTCTTACCAAACCTTCTGTTGTTCTATAAGCACCGTAACCACGCAACATACCTGCTAATACGAATTGGCCTTCTTCGCATGTTAGCAAGCCACCACCTGACTCTCCTGAATCGATACCGGCACTAGTATGAATCGCTTCATCCTTGCGCGATACAAAGTAACCATTACTTGTATGCAAACTTTGCGCCCTTGGATAACCTGCTGCCCAAACTTCTTGGCTTTCATGCAAATCAGATTGACTAAGCGGAATGGGATAAAGGTTTTCAGTGCTTACTGAAAGCAATGCAATATCGTATTCTTGATCAACTAGCAATACAGCTGCTGGATACATCACATTATTAATTTCAACTTCCGTATCGTCATAATCTTCTAGCACATGTGCTGCAGTAATAACCAGATTGTTTGACACCACCACACCACTCGCATGACTACTCAATCCACTCTCAATTGGAACAATTGAATTTAGAATGTGATTTGTGGGCCAGCTACAAGTGAGATCTGCAGCATTACTTGTCGAAACAAATAAATAGAAAAGAACAATTTTAACAAGGTGCTTCATCTTACGCTCCTTATAATGATGCAAGCATCGCATATGATTATTGTCTATTTTCATTTTATCGACATAAAACACAACTCTTGAAGTCAATACATGTATACGTAGCATCCTTCCAGCTAAACGGTAATTTTTCTTTATTCATGAGTAGTTTAGTGAGCTATAAGTAGAACAGGTTCACAGTAAGTATACTTATGATGAACAATTAATGAAATTAATGAGCAACCCATATTAATTAATTTCGTTAAGTATTTGCCAAACTTTTTCTACAACACATTTAATCATGCATGTCCTACATGAATTATTTAAGTTTTGCACAATGCATTTGATATTTTTTAGCTGCAAAATCCCGCGGGAACGGAAAAGTCTGCGATCGTTTCATTATTAGAATTTTTATACAAATACAAAAGTGACACACCACTGTTTATATAACGCCTGGTATTTCTATTGATGCATGCATTTTGCTTTACAGCGACCTCTACCTGTTCTGCAAAATTTTCATCGGCAGCATTAAATTGGGGTGCTTGGGTTGGATCGCTCCCGACTGAGAATAAATAATGAATATTCATGCCTTCAAGTGTGACATTTTTAAGTGTCGTAAAATTATCCACTTGTATTGGTAATTTTTTTTGAATGCCTTGAATTTCTGACTCTAAGGCAGCAGGTGTGATCGGGGTTGGTTTTTTTAGCATCAGATAGATTGTGATACTTAGCATTACAATCGTCGCCACTAACAGAAAGATACGCATTTTCTTACTAATCGAATATGACTCTATATGCGTTTCCTCAGTCATGTGCCTTGCTATCTAAGACTTGAAACTAAATGATTCAGCTTCAATAAAAATTCGTTTTATATTTTTGTACTTCTCTTTTACTTCTCGGTCGATCTTTGCGATGACCTCTTCTAATTTATCTGTTCGAATTTCATCATTAAATTGAACACTTAAATTGACTAAAATATAGTCAGGACCCATATGCATTGTCAGTACTTCGTTAATTTCTTCTACACCTGAATATTTATTAACGATCTTTTTAATACCACTCACGACTTCTGGATCGGCTGCCTCCCCTATAAGCAATCCTTTAGTTTCAAATGCTAAAAGTGCTGCGATCGTTGCCAATATAATGCCGATGCCCACTGATGCAATTCCATCAAATACATAATTCCCAGTTATTTGACTTACTGCAATTCCTAACATCGCAACGATTAATCCCAACATTGCAGCAAGATCTTCTAATAAGACAACAAACAAACCAGGATCCTTCCCTTGCCGAATTGCCTGCATGTACGTGCGATCACCTTTCGATTTGTTAAATTCTTTTAATGCGATGTAAAAAACAAACGCTTCAATGAGGATGGCAACACCAAGCACAAGGTAGTTGATATATGGGCTTGTGATCACCTCAGGATGCTTAATATGAGCGATACCTTTATAAATTGACAAACCTGAACCTACAGCAAAGATCAAAATCGCAACTACGAAACTCCAAAAATAAATCTCTTTGCCATGTCCATATGGGTAATTTTTATCTGCAGGTTTCTTAGCTTGTCTCAAACCCAAGAGAAGCAATACTTGGTTACCTGTATCTACGACAGAGTGAATTCCTTCTGAGAACATGGCAGAACTGCCTGTAATTGCAGATGCGAAAAATTTAGTGATTGCGATCGCACCATTTCCAAATAGTGCCGCATAGATTACTTTTTTAGATGAACCCGCCATAGCTATTCTTGTAACTTTTTAGTTTGCTAATACTAGAACACTTTCGGTTAATTTCAGAATTTCCTAGCGGAAGTAACAAGATTTAACAGGAGTATAACGAAGTTAGACGATACTTGTTCAACCAGTCTTTACACTTTTTGGTAAATTTCAGCACCTGTTTGTTTAAATTCTTTGGCTTTTTCTTTCAAGCCCTCTTCTATCGCCACCGGAATGGCTTCAATACCTTGCTTAGCAGCATAATCACGCACATCTTGGGTAATTTTCATAGAACAAAAATGTGGTCCACACATTGAACAAAAATGCGCCACTTTTGCAGAATCTTTTGGCAATGTCTCATCATGCAATTCTCGTGCATGATCCGGATCCAAACTCAAATTGAATTGATCTTCCCAACGAAACTCAAAGCGCGCTTTGGAAAGTGCATTATCGCGAATCTGTACGCCGGGATGCCCTTTAGCTAAATCCGCAGCATGCGCAGCAATTTTATATGCGATCACGCCGTCACGCACATCTTGTTTATTAGGCAATCCTAGATGTTCCTTTGGCGTTACATAACAAAGCATGGCTGTGCCGTACCAACCAATATTTGCTGCACCAATTGCAGATGTAATGTGGTCATAACCAGGCGCAATATCGGTCACTAAGGGGCCTAAAGTGTAAAACGGCGCCTCAAAACAATCTTCCAGCTCTTTCTCAACGTTTTCTTTAATCATCTGCAAGGGAATATGCCCAGGACCCTCAATCATCACCTGCACATCGTGTTGCCATGCAATTTTGGTTAGCTCACCAAGTGTTTCCAGTTCGGCAAATTGTGCCTCATCATTCGCATCTGCAATTGAACCCGGGCGCAAACCATCGCCTAAAGAAAAAGCAACATCATAGGCTTTCATGATTTCGCAAATGTCATTGAAATGCGTGTAAAGAAAATTTTCTTCATGATGCGCCAAACACCACTTAGCCATGATTGATCCACCGCGCGAGACAATACCAGTCACTCGATTGGCTGTCTTAGGGACATAAACTAAACGCACACCCGCATGAATGGTGAAATAATCCACACCTTGTTCGGCTTGTTCTATTAACGTGTCTTTAAAAATTTCCCAACTTAAGTCTTCTGCTTTGCCATTTACTTTTTCTAATGCTTGATAAATGGGCACGGTACCAATTGGTACAGGCGAATTACGAATGATCCATTCACGTGTTTCATGGATATGTTTGCCGGTAGATAAATCCATAACCGTATCACCACCCCAACGCACGGCCCAAACCATTTTCTCTACTTCTTCTTCTATTGAAGAAGTGACGGCTGAGTTTCCTAAATTCGTATTAATTTTAACTAAAAAATTTCGTCCGATAATCATCGGCTCAGATTCAGGGTGATTGATATTGTTTGGTATAATGGCGCGACCGCTTGCGACTTCATTACGTACAAATTCAGGCGTGATTTGTTCGGGAATATTTGCGCCAAAATTTTTCCCAGCATGTTGCCTAAGATATTTTTGGTAACGTGGATCGGCACGATGTTCTTGAAGACGCATATCTTCACGTATCGCAATATATTCCATTTCCGGCGTGATGATGCCGCGTTTCGCATAATGCATTTGTGTTACATTTTTACCTGACTTGGCGCGACGCGGCTGGTTGTAATGCGCAAATCTTAAATGCGCAGTGCGTGGATCATGTTGTCGTTCATGTCCGAATTTAGAAGATGGACCGGATAATATTTCAGTATCTTCCCTTTCTGTAATCCAGTTGCTGCGCACTGGAGCAAGCCCCTGGAGCAAATCTATTTGCGCACTTGGATGTGTGTATGGTCCCGAAGTATCATAAATCGTGATAGGTGGATTTTCCTCTTCACCAAAACTTGCAGATGTATTTGCACAAGAAACTTCTCGCATCCCAACATTAATATCATCACGCGAGCCTTGCACATAGATTTTTTGTGAACCAGAAAACGGCTGAGTAAGCTCATCCGATAATTGTGCAGATTTGTTTTGTATTGAATCAGCAGTTGCACTCATGTTTTTATCCTAAAAAAGTTACATTGAGGGTGCGAAATGC
>JBCCEI010000117.1:0-5757 GCA_039030355.1 Pseudomonadota bacterium
GTATTTGTACAGTATATTATCATCAGCTTTCATGGCTTTGAACGATTACAATATATTAAACGATCCGTGCCTAAGCTAGTCATATAATCATGCCCCATTACAAATCTAGGTCTTTTCACGCTCACCTGAAAAAACCATTTTATTTTTTGTGCAGCTTGCTACTTGTGCTTTGTTCATACAATTCCTTTGCGGATAACACTTTACCGGATATAGGCGGTGCAGCTGACGCTGAATTTAGCGTTGCAAAAGAAATTGAATTAGGACGAATTTTGATAGCAGAGGTTCGTGGCCATCTCCCAGTCTCGAATGACCCCGAGCTCGCACAGTATATTCACTCACTTGGAACACGTATCACCTCCGCAGGAGTCAATTCTAATTTCCCGTTTACTTTTATATTGGTTCAAAACCCAGCAGTGAACGCCTTTGCTTTGCCTGGCGGAATCGTTGCAATCAATACTGGCCTGTTAACACTAGGGCAACAAGAAAGTGAGGTGGCTAGTGTATTTGCCCATGAAATTGCACACGTTACACAGCGTCACATTGCTCGGAATTTTGCCAATGCAAAATCATTCAGCGTTATATCAGCACTAACTCTCCTAGGATCGATACTTGCCGCTGCTTATGGGGGCGGTGAATTAGGCCAGGCTGCAATCATCACGACACAATCTGGATTACAAGAAAGACAACTAGCCTATTCCAGAAGTTTTGAGCAAGAAGCGGACCGTATCGGTATGCAATTTCTGGTCAATGCCAACATTGACCCCCAGGGCATGCCATTATTTTTTCAACGATTGAATCAACATACGCAACTTAACCGCGGCCAAATTCCAGAATTTCTAAGCTCTCATCCACTTACAACCAACCGTATTAGTGAATCGCAAGCCCGTGCTAATCAGTATCAAGGCGCATTTACATCAAATACAATTCATTTTGAATATGCAAAAGCGCGAGCAATTGTATTTACGACTAAGCCAAGCCAGCTAGTAGATTTCTTTCGCAAAAAATCAAGAACATCTGAATTAAGTAATACAGAATATTATACATTTGCACTTGCGCTCAGTCGTTCAGGGAAAAATCAACAGGCTCTGCAACAACTAAAACTCATCCCTTTAAATGCCGATAATGAATTAACACTGAAACTAGCAAAAGCACAAATTCTTACCGTCGATGCCCAGTATGCCAAAGCGATTGAAATTCTTGAAGGTCTGGAACAAATCTACCCAAGTAACCCAGCAGTGATTTATTACTTAGCAGCAGCGTTAACAGAAAATGGCAAACCTGAATTAGCATTGCGGAAACTGGATCAAACCAATAATCAAGATCCATTTAATCCGGTCTTTGACAAATTAAAAGCTAAGGCTGCAAGCAAAGCCCATATGCCATGGCGTAGTCATGAATCATTAAGTGATTACTATGCTGCACATGGTCAATATGGAAGTGCCATGGAACAAGTACAGCTGTCATTACGTGCGCCAGGTATTGATGCAAATTCAAAAGCACGTATTCAGGCTAAAAAAGAACAATTACGCAACGCGCGTAAAAGAAGAGATGAATTTAAATAATTAATCTAAAAATATGCTTTTGCAGTTTGCAGACTATCTAGCAATTCATGATGTTGTTGTTGAAGCTGCGTACCTAAAGTAGACATCTGTTCTGTTATGTCTTCTTTTTCCAACACTTCTCTGGATGTTGCTGTAGTGGTTTTAACTTTACAGTGCAAATATTGATATTTCTTTAATAAATAATTGTTGTACAAAATTCCATCTAAAAAAGCTTTGGTCTCAGTATAGAAACTACGAATTGCAATGCGCTCTTCTTGTGAGGGTAGTTTATTGATCTCAGAAGTATCGCTTTGGAATTTATTAAATATTTCTTCCGCACCACTCCAAAAAATAAACAAGCCATTTTCTGCCTGACTGGCTTCTAACTTAGTTGAAATATCGTTTCGGTATGAATTCAGAAAAATAGAAATATCTTGCTTGTATTGTTCACGTAAATTTTTTATGCGCTGAAGTTCAGCTCTATTTTTACGTGCACACTGTATATTGGCATGAATTTTTTTCCAAATTTTCATTGCCCATAACACAAATAGTAGGAAAGCAATTCCTATCAAACCAAGTTTTAGATTAGCAATAGATAAAATCGAGTCTATTATTTGCATGACCCTTTAACTCCAACTCCAATGGACTGGATATTAATATCAAAGAAAACTGATTGATTTTTACAGGCAGTGCCAAACGGTCCATTTATAACGATAAATGGTAAACTTGATTATGAACTAATTTGTAACCATATGATTTTAGTTAGTTTAGGTATTTATTCGATTGGCAATGATGTCATCAACTACAGATGGATCAGCGAGTGTTGTTGTGTCACCTAAATTATCTATTTCATTCTCTGCGACTTTGCGCAAAATTCTACGCATGATTTTACCTGAACGTGTTTTGGGTAACCCTGGCGCCCATTGAATAAAATCTGGTTTTGCAAATGGACCAATTTCTTTTCGCACAAGTTGTACTAATTCTTCTTTTAATTCATCCGAAGTTTCTATTCCTGCCATTGGCGTGACATAAGCGTAAATCCCTTGCCCTTTTATTTCATGTGGATACCCCACAACTGCAGCTTCAGCTACTTTTTCATGCAACACCAAAGCGCTTTCAACTTCTGCAGTGCCTAATCGATGTCCAGAAATATTTAAAACATCATCCACGCGCCCAGTAATCCAATAATAACCATCGGCATCACGTCGACAACCATCACCACTAAAATACAAACCTGGATATTGTGAAAAATAAGTTTCAATAAAACGTTGATGGTCCCCATATACGGAACGCATTTGACCTGGCCAAGGGTGTTTCATCACTAAATTGCCCTGGCACTCGCCTTCTAACTCATTGCCATTTTCATCCACAATTGCAGGCTGAATACCAAAGAAAGGTTTACTGGCTGAACCGGGTTTTAAATCAGTCGCGCCAGGTAATGGGGTTATTAAGTGCCCTCCGGTCTCGGTTTGCCACCAGGTATCAACAATCGGACAACGTGAATCGCCAACTACATGGTAATACCATTCCCATGCTTCAGGGTTAATCGGTTCGCCCACCGTACCTAACAAACGCAAACTTGTTCGTTTGGTTTTTTTTACTGCATCATCTCCTAAACTCATCAATGCACGAATCGCAGTTGGTGCAGTATAAAAACTTGCGACATTATGTTTATCACATACCTGCCAAAAGCGACTGCCATCAGGATAATTTGGCACGCCTTCAAACATCATAGTAATCGCACCATTACACAATGGTCCATATACAATATAAGTATGCCCTGTAACCCAACCAACATCCGCAGTACACCAATACACTTCACCTTCTTGGTAATCAAACACATATTTATGTGTAATCGCTGCATATAAAAGGTAACCACCGGTGGTGTGCAGCACACCTTTAGGTTTTCCTGTTGAACCAGAGGTATATAAAATAAACATCGGGTCTTCTGCATCCATAAGTTCTGGCTCACAGTCTGCATTTACCTTGCTAACTTGATCGTGATACCAGCAATCACGCGAATCATGCCAATCAATTTTTCCACCCGTACGCTTCACGACTAATACAGTGCTTACATTTGGGCATTCTTCTAGGGCTTTATCGGTATTCGCTTTAAGCGGGATTGGTTTGCCTCCGCGCACACCTTCATCCGCAGTGATTACTGTTTGGCAATCAGAATCTAGAATACGATCACGCAATGAATCCGGTGAAAACCCACCAAAGACAATAGAGTGCACGGCGCCTATTCTGGTACAAGCCAACATGGCATAGGCCGCTTCGGGAATCATCGGCATGTAAATACATACACGGTCCCCTTTTTTTACACCGCGTGCTTTTAAAACATTAGATAATTTACAAACTTCTTGATGCAACTCTTTATAAGTAATGTGCTTGTCATCATTTGGATCATCCCCTTCCCAAATTATTGCAGTTTGATCTGCACGCTTTTCTAAATGCCGGTCAATGCAGTTATAAGAAACATTTAAACTCGCACCTTCAAACCACTTTATGTGGCCTTTGTAATAATCCCAATCTAAAACCTTGTCCCATTTTTTATTCCAAGTAACAAATTCATCCGCTTGCTTGGCCCAAAACCCTTCCGGATCTTTAATCGATTCTTGATACATAGCCTCATACTTGGCACCATCAATATGTGCATTAGAAGCCACATTTGCAGGAACGGGGTACACTTTCGAATCAGACATAACACGCCTCGCTTGGGAATAGACTTTATAGTTATTGATTCAAAGATAATTAAAGCGTTGATTCCTGGCAAGGTAATCGTTCTCAAACTACAATTAAATCTACTAATAACAACAATAATTATAATGTTTTACACTTAAATTCAGTTACAACTATGAACTAGAGTGAGAGATAATAAAAACTCAAAGCTTTCAACAAAACAAATAATAATAATAAGGAGCAGACTATGTCGGAAGAAACTAAAGCAAAGCTGTTAAAAATCTTTCTAATCGTTACTGGCGTATTTTTCATCTTTGGTGTATTCGCCATGATGAAATACATAGCACCTGATAGCTGGGGATGGGAACCTAGGCAGAGCGAATATGAAGAAATGATCATAATCATTTATGCAACACTTGGTGTGTTCTTAATACTTGCAGCTAAAAACCCAAACGAGCATAGAAGCCTATTATGGTTTACCGTTTGGTCCAGCATCACTCATGGCGGCATTATGGCTTATCAAGCCATCACCAGTGAAGGTGGACACGAACACGCTAACTTATTTGGTGATGTTCCTGCACTGTTCGCGGTTGCCATAGTATTGTGGTTTTTAATGCCGAAACGGACATAAGTGTCACCAAATAAAAGTTGCAACATGGATGTTGCTTCAGATTCAGTATTTCTTTAATTAGAATGTCCGCTTACGACCCAAAGCGGACATTCATTTCTATACTTGTTACTGCTGAATATGGCTAAGCTACTAATTGAAAAGTGGTCTGACAATAAAAGGTGGGTAAGCGCAAATGCTTGGAATTTGGATTCATTTTGTTATCGCATTGAACTTTGCACACAGCTAAGGGGTACCAAATTAAAAAGAACAGCAAGAAGCATTAGAAATAAAGAACTAATGGAGCTTAATGGTGTTAATAAAGAAAAAGCAGGTTCACTAATTAATGCATTAGAATCACTTGGGGCAAAAGTTATAATTAGCGAATGACCCTTAACGGCCTAAAGCGGGCATTACGATGAGTCATTTTTTTATTAAATGGTAGCTAAGAAAAACTTTATCTCCTTAATTTCAGTACTATTAATAATAGGTGCATTTTATTATGGGAAGCACTTTCTAGAAGTTGACAAATGCTTGGATAATGGTGGTTCATTCAATTATGAAAATGATGAATGCATATTTAAATCTTTATTAAACAATGTTGATTTATCAGATGAACGTGCATCTAGTATGAGTAAAGACGACCTATGGGAAATTGGTGTGAAACATCTAGGGTGGCCAAAAGAAATACCAAGTGAAGCGACTAAAGAAGATATACATCAAATTTTACTCGATGCTAAATATGCAAAGGTTGGCGATATGGGCGGTGAATGGGAAATTGAAAGCTCGCCAATAAAAGAGATACTCGAATGACCCCTTACGACCCAAAGCGTGAGCATAGGATGTGCGAATATTAGTTGCAACAAGGACGTTGCTACAGATCAAAAGATGAGGTATTAGAAATTTACAAGTTGTTAGAAAATGCTA
>JBCCEI010000118.1:0-5698 GCA_039030355.1 Pseudomonadota bacterium
CGGATTGGATTGAGGGCGACGTACCTCTATCACAAGCAATCATTGATGCGGGTGCAGAGCAGTATGCAGCGGACAACAAGATTGCTGCACGTCCTTGCTCAGCTGACAACAATGATGATGACTTCGATCTTTAAGATTTAAGATTTAAGTTACACATTAGTGTTATAAAACCGGGCTTCATCCGAAGCCCGGTTTTTTTATGTCTTATCGTTTTTAGAAAAATCACGTTTGCTATGACTAATAAAACTGTACTCATAACAGGATGCTCGTCTGGTATAGGTTTACATCTTGCTCAATCACTTAAAGAAAGTGGTTATCATGTATTAGCTTCAGCAAGAAAACTTGAAGATGTAGAAAATCTTTCCAACCTTGGGCTACGGAGTATACAGCTCGATGTTTCTGATTCTTCATCCATACAAACTGCTGTTAAAGCTCTTTTAGAAAAGACCAATGGAAAACTCTACGCACTCATCAATAATGCAGGATTTGGTCAACCGGGAGCAGTTGAAGATTTGGGACGCGAGACATTACGCGATCAATTTGAAACCAACTTGTTTGGATTGGTTGAACTCACAAATGCAGTTCTACCAGTCATGCACCAACAAGGCTTTGGTCGAATTATTCAAATCAGTTCAGTATTAGGATTTGTTGCCATGCCATTTCGGGGTGCTTATATCGCATCTAAATTTGCTTTGGAAGGTATAAGTGACACCTTACGAATGGAGCTAAAAAATACAAATATTCATGTTTCGCTGGTTGAACCTGGACCTATTACAAGTCGTTTTCGCGAAAACAGTCTTATATTATTCAATAAGAATATTAATAGCGAAAAGAGCCGTTTTCATACGCAATATCAGTCAACCATTTCGCGCTTGGAAACGAAGGGTCCTGCAGTGCCTTTCACACTAGGACCTGAAGCAGTCACAAAAAAAGTATTGCATGCACTAAATAGTAGTTCGCCTAAATCAAGATACTATGTCACTTTCCCTACATACTTATTTGCCTATTTAAAAAGATTTCTATCAACAACATTCCTAGACAGAATACTTTCCAGATCGTCCAAGATTGAGGCTAAGTAATTCATTAACAGTCGTTTTTGCATATTTCGCAAAAGAATTTAATTGAATGTCAACCAAGTCACTATTCACACGTTATATACAGTGTGAATTATGTAACTGGAGTAAAACATGAAATATAAAAAAACTATGTTATTCGTTTCTGCAATTGCGTTGGTTGCTAGTGCCTCTATTGCAAGCGCTGACAAAGGCGATAAAGTTGAAAACTATCTAGATCGCAAAGGTGATCGCATTGATCATCGATTAGATCGTAAGGGGGATCGCATCGATCATCGACTTAACCGCAAAGGTGATCGTATAGACCATCGTCTTGATCGAAGATCAGATCGCGCACGTGCTGCTGGAAAAGACAAATTAGCTAATCGATTAGATCGCAAAGGTGACCGCATCGATCGACGTCTAGATCGCAAAGGCGATCGTGTTGATCGTCGATTAGATCGCAAAGGTGACCGTATCGATCGACGTCTAGATCGCAAAGGCGAACGTTTCAATCGAAGACATTAAATATTGGAAATGTGGCAATAAAGGAGCATTTTAAATTGCTCCTTTATTTTATTTATTGATACTTGTTGAATTAAATACAAATTTTTCATCTTGCAAGTCTACATTCACAATTTCACCAGTTTTAATTTCACCCGCCAACAAAGCTTGTGCCAATGGATTTTCAATTAATCCTTGAATAGCACGCTTGAGGGGCCTTGCCCCATAAACAGGATCAAACCCAGCTTGAGATAATTTATCTAAAGCCAAATCTGAAAATATGAGCTTGATATCTCGATCGCCCAATCGCTTTTGCAATTGATTGAGTTGTATTTTAGTTATGGCACGAATATGTTCTTGCGCTAATGGATGAAACACAATTGCATCATCAATGCGATTGATAAATTCTGGCCGAAACCTTGCTGCAACCACTTCCATTACGGCAGCTTTCATCTTTTCATATTCTTCATCTGAAGAAAGTTCCTGAATCACATCGCTTCCAAGATTAGATGTCATAATCACTACTGTATTCTTAAAGTCGACAGTACGACCATGTCCGTCAGTAAGTCTCCCATCATCCAACACCTGCAATAAAATATTAAATACATCTGGATGCGCTTTTTCGATTTCATCCAGCAACACAACACTATAAGGCTTACGTCTAACAGCTTCGGTTAAATAACCACCTTCTTCATAACCAATATATCCAGGTGGCGCACCAATTAAGCGAGCCACTGAATGCTTTTCCATGAACTCAGACATATCAACACGAATCAATGAATCTTCACTGTCAAATAAAAACTCAGTAAGTGCTTTTGTCAGTTCAGTTTTACCTACTCCTGTTGGCCCCAGAAATAAGAAAGAGCCATTTGGCCTTTTAGGATCTGATATTCCAGCACGTGATCTGCGAACTGCATCAGAAACAATTTGCACTGCTTCTTCTTGTCCTACCACACGTTCACGCAATGCAGATTCCATCTCCAATAACTTTTCACGCTCTCCAGCCAACATTTTTGAGACCGGTATACCAGTCCAGTGCCCAACAATCTCTGCAACTTCTGCATCCGTCACTTTATTTCTAAGCAATTTATTATCAGATGACTTTACTTCATTTGCATTTTGTAATTGCTTTTCAAGTTCAGGTATTTTTCCATATTGAATTTCAGACATTTTGGAAAGATCACCTGCTCGGTGTGCAGCATCTAAATCTAACTTTGCCTGTTCAAGTGCTTCTTTAATTTCCTGCGAACCTTGTAATGAGCTTTTTTCAGCTCGCCAAACTTCTTCAAGATCGGCATACTCTTTTTCAAGTTTATTGATTTCTGACTCTAATTCACCCAAATGTTTTTTGGATGCATCGTCAGATTCTTTTTTCAATGCCTCACGTTCAATTTTCAATTGAACAAGTTTACGATCCAGTTTATCCATCGACTCTGGTTTAGAATCAATTTCCATTCGTATTCGCGAAGCCGCCTCATCAATAAGGTCGATCGCCTTATCCGGCAACTGACGATCAGAGATATAACGATGAGAAAGTGTTGCAGCACTAATTATGGCCGGGTCTGTTATATCTACACCATGGTGAACTTCATAGCGCTCTTTCAACCCGCGCAAAATAGCAATGGTGTCTTCCACACTCGGCTCATCAACAATAATTTTTTGAAACCGGCGTTCTAATGCGGCATCTTTTTCGATGTATTGACGGTACTCATCTAATGTCGTCGCACCCATGCAATGTAATTCGCCGCGCGCCAAGGCTGGCTTTAACATATTACCAGCATCAATCGCACCTTCAGCTTTACCCGCACCTACCATGGTATGCAATTCATCAATAAATAAAATGATTTGTCCTTCTTGTTTGGAAAGTTCTTTTAACACTGCTTTCAAGCGCTCTTCAAATTCGCCACGAAATTTTGCACCTGCGATTAATGCACTTAAATCGAGTGACAATAGTTTTTTATTTTTTATCCCTTCAGGCACTTCTCCATTTATAATGCGTAATGCCAATCCTTCTACAATGGCTGTCTTTCCTACACCTGGCTCACCAATTAGCACCGGATTGTTTTTAGTACGACGTTGCAGCACTTGAATTGCGCGACGAATTTCATCATCACGCCCTATGACAGGGTCAAGTTTTCCTTGCTCAGCACGCTCTGTTAAATCAATGGTATATTTATCTAGCGCCTGTCTTGTTTCTTCTGCATTAGGATCATTCACATTTTCGCCTGCTCTCATATTGTTTAATGCTGAACTTAACTGTTGTTTATTAACACCGAACAGCTTAAGTATCGAGCCTAAATCGCCCCTGTCTTCTATAGCGGCAAGCGCAAACATTTCTGATGCGATGTAGTCATCACCAGTTTTTTGTGCGAGCTTATCGGTTACATTTAATAGATTATTCAGCCCATTTGAAACATGCACTTCACCTGCTGTACCTGAAACCTGGGGTAGACGTTCAATTGCTTCTTGTACTTTTTGCCTAATGGCATTTATGTCCGCACCTGCTCGTACGTATAAATTCGAGACAGCACTATTCTCCTGATTTAGCATCGCTGCCATCAAATGTACGGGCTCGATAAACTGATGCTCTTTCCCAACGGCCATAGACTGCGCCTCTTGTAGAGCAAGCTGGAAACTTGTGGTTAGTTTATCCATACGCATATCAATCACCCCATACATAATAAGTCATTGCATATTAAATGGGGATTGTTAGTAAAAAATCAATGGTGTGAGCCCATGGATGGGCGAATATGATGTCCATCAAGGATGATGCAACAGATTAGAGTCTGGATGGGTATAATCAGTGAATGATTGCCAATTCTTATCAGAACCTAAGATGACCGCTAACGACCAAAATCGGACATTATAAAATGTTTACTATGAGATCATTTATCTTCACATTAATTATTCTACTATTCTCTTGTTTACACGCAAAAACATTAGATGAAGCACCCCCACATAGTGCATGTCCAATTATTGATGAAGTCATAGTTGATCTTAATGAATTGGTTGATGAATTACGCGAAACAAAGGCTATAAGTGTGTTTAAAAAAATTCATCTAAAGAAAAGAATCGATCATTTGCTTGCGAATACAAAATCCTACCATGAAGGAAAAAGCGATTTCACTCTAGAACAGATTAGAGAGCAATATCATTTATTTATGTTAAAAGTTACTGCAATGATTCAAGCTACCGATGCAAAATTGCATCAAATGATCTGTGATGCATGGAGTGAAATCTGGAAAGATATTGAAGATCCTATAAAATTTAAAAAACTCACAAGTAATGCCTAACCATCATTTTCATTTTATATCGATAATAATTTGCTGTTCGCTTGGAATCCTTTCGTGTTCTCAGGAACCAAAGGACCATGAATCTTACATTAATAAGGAATTGCAAGACATTATCGAATTACTAGATGTTGAATGTGGTGGAGTGGTTCATTATGAATTACGGAAGCATTTAGAATACATCGTGACATGCAGTACGGGTGAACAGCTTAGACTTCACGTATCATCAAAAGGAAAAGTTAATGTGCACCAACTTGATGAATGACTGTTATTGGCCAAAAGCAGACATTTTAAAAACCTCTAACTTTACTTTAGTCTGATGCATCGTCCCTGAAGGACATCATATTCATACAGCCTGTATTCACGCCATCCAAATCAGCGTTGCCATTCTCCCCGTCTCCCCGTCTCTTCGATAAGAGTAAAACTTATCACTCTCACTGTACGTACAGTGATCTCCTCCATAAATTTGGTGTACACCATGTTTTAAGAGGATGTTTCTGGCAAGTTGGTATATATCAGCTAAATATTTATTATTTGCTTTTACATTGAATGCATTTTCATGCACTTTTTCTTTATCAATAAATTGCTGAACCACCTCGCTACCTACTTCAAACATATTTGGACCAATAGCAGGACCCAGCCAACACATCAGCTCGTCATTATCTACTGGTAAGGTTTGTATCGTATTGTCAAGAACACCATTTGCTAATCCCCGCCACCCAGCATGAGCAGCGGCTATGTATTCTCCTTTTTGATCACAAAATACAACTGGCAAGCAATCTGCAGTTAAGATTGCGCAAACTATTCCAGTTTTATCAGTGTAGGAAGCATCTGCGATGATATTTGATTGAG
>JBCCEI010000119.1:0-5697 GCA_039030355.1 Pseudomonadota bacterium
CTTTTGTGCGAATGTCGTAATATGCAATTGCGCCTTTTTGATTCAATAAATATAACCAATCTCGCTCAGGTGAAATCAATGCTTTAATTGGCGAATCGACATACGGCAAATGAACTTGACTGGTAAGCTCTAAAGTAACCTCATCTTCATCTAAAAAAGAAGATAATTTTTCATAGTTAACTAAACGCGGTCCACTTTCTGTGTGCACAAATAGCGTTAAGCCATCTTCATTCTCACTAATAGCCAAGCTTTTAAGAACTTGCTCACCAATCTCTAAATCAATCGGTTGCTGGCCCAGTGGGTAACTTATGCTTGGTTCAATGGTTCTCTTATCATTCTTATACTTTGAGGAGTATTCATGTCGAAAAATTAGTACCCGACCATTACTTAAACCAAGTGCAACGATATTTTTTTCTACATCGTGATGCGCCCAACTACTAATGCTTACATCATGATTCTCAACAAGCTCTATGACTTTAACTAACTCACCTGTATCAACATAAAAGAAACTCACAACACCTTTGTTATTCAATCGCATTGCGATTTCAGCTTGCTCTTCTATTGAATAAAGCAGTGTTTCATCTTCGGCCACATTGCTTAAGGGATAATTTGTAACTGCTTGCATGGCGGCACCTTTGAACAAAGGAAACACAACCATAAATAGGAATAAAAAAATCAGAATGATAGAGCCGATAACTCCGATTCCACCTGCCCCAACCAAATAGCGCGCAAGAATGTCTTTTACTGATCTTCTGCGCCACAAAGCCTGATCAAATACCAACGGCTCAGGAACAGTTAATTGAGATGCGCTTGATTCTTTAGACATATTTTTATTATTTTTTATCAAGCGATAGTTTTTGTGTGTAAATCAGTTGCTGCAAAAAAGGCCCTGCTTATTAGAGCAGAGCCTTAAAATTTTACAGACTTGTTAGCCTGAATGCTGCAACTTAATAATTTAAGCTGGAGCTAACTGAACAAATATTATTCAACGGCACTTACCGTCATGGCATTTTTTTCAACACCTATTGATGCCAGCGCCTTATCTGCAACCTTAGACGGAAGCGGAATGTAGCCATCTTTAACGACTACTTTTTGGCCTTGGGTTGATAGAACCATTTTTATGAATTCACTCTCAAGTGGTGACATCTGCTTGCCAGGTGCCTTGTTAACATAAACGTATAGAAAACGTGCTAAAGGATAATCACCAGAAATTGCATTATCCGAAGTGGCAGCAATTTTCTCTCCATCCGATTTTTTTGATAGTGGCACCGCTTTTACACCTGAGGTTTTATAACCAATTCCCGAGTAACCGATCCCATTTAAAGATGAAGATACCGACTGAACTACGGATGCAGAGCCGGGCTGCTCATTCACTGTAGATTTGAAATCACCTTTACAAAGCCCTTTTTTCTTAAAATATCCATAGGTGCCAGAAACTGAGTTACGCCCAAATAACTGAATATCACGTCTTGCCCAATTTCCTTCAAGACCAATATCACCCCAAGTGGAAATGTCTAATTCGCCACCGCATTTACGTGTATTTGAGAAAATTGCATCGACTTCAGCAATGGTCATGCCTTCAATTGGATTATCTTTATGCACATAAACCGCTAAAGCATCAATTGCAACAGGAATTGCGGTGGGTTTATAACCGAATTTCTTTTCAAATGATGCGAGTTCTTTATCTTTCATTTTGCGACTCATCGGACCAAGGTTTGAGGTACCTTCGGTTAACCCAGGAGGTGCAGTAGATGAACCTGCAGCTTGAATTTGAATATTAACGTTTGGATAAAAACGTTTGAACTCTTCTGCCCACAATGTCATCAAGTTCGCTAACGTATCTGATCCAACACTGGATAAATTCCCAGATACACCGCTGGTAGCAGCATAATCGCCTAACTCGGCATCAACACTGGTTTCAGCTGAAACAGAAACAGCCGACACAAGCAATAATGCTGCAGTAACTAGATAAATCTTTTTAACAAATGCGTACATTAATCAACTCCTAAAGTTATGGAATATTCTCGATTTCAGGATCTACATTAATATCTATGTATTACAAGCATATGGTACTAATATTACAGTTTTGTTAAGGTACAACTTATTGATTTATATGAATTAATTCCCATTCTTTGACGTTCGCTCCAAAGGAAATATGCAGCAAAATCGCGTGCCTTGGCCTAATGCGCTTTTAATTTCCAATACACCCTCATGACGACCAAGAATGTGCTTCACGATTGAAAGACCAAGACCCGTACCACCTTTTTCACGCGAGCGCCCAGCATCCACTCGATAAAACCTTTCGGTTAATCTTTCTACGTGCTCGGGTGCGATACCCTGACCATTATCTTCTACAATAAATTGCAAGCTATCGTCATCATCTAACTTCCAAATGACATTAATTTTTGATCCTGCATCAGTGTGTTTCACTGCGTTATTGATTAAATTAGAAACCACACTGTGAATTTCTTGCAGATCACCTTTTAACATAGCATCTGTTTCAAGTTGGGTTGTGATTTCATGATTGGTAAACCAAGTAGAAAGTTTTGCCTCTTCGACCACGTCTACAATCAACGATGCAACTGGTATCATTTCTGCATTCCTAACAACTGAAGCTGTTGATTCCAGGCGTGACAAGGTAAGCAAATCTTCAACTAACTGCTTCATGCGATTTGCTTGTACTTCTGCAGATTTTAGAGCGTGTGCCGCTTCTTCCGGTAAACTGTTTACCATAGAAAGTGATTCTAAATAACCTAGTATTACTGTAAGTGGTGTACGTAATTCATGTGATGCATTAGATATAAAACTACGACGCATTTCATAGATACGTGCCGATTGAGACATATCTTGCGCAATTAAAACTAACTTGCTTTCACCAAAAGAAATTATTCGAATACTAAGCTCTGGTTCTTGTTCTGAAGGCCCACGAATTTCTAATGGTTGATCAAATTTTTGTGCAGCAAAATAATCTGTAAATGTGGGATTGCGAACAAGCTGAGTAATTCTCGTATTGATATCGCGTGCTGAATCAATTTGTAATAATGTTTGAGCCGCTTGATTAGCCGATTTGATTTCGCCACTAGATGCCATAATAACAACAGCATCGGGCAGTGCTGAAATCATTTCATTAAAGTGTGCAATTAGATCTTCAAGCTTGGTAATTCTAAGTTGATGTGCTTTTTGTAAATCAACAATACTTGAAACATGTTGATCCGCTATTCCAAGATATTCAGGGGCTTCATCTATCGTTGCGCCATTATCTAACCATTGTTTAAGCGTGACTAATTGTCTAGCAGTCCAGATTCCATATATTACTAAACCCAGTATAAAAAATAGTGGTAAGTACCCGGTTATTATTCCAAGTAAAACACATGGTACAAAAACAATTAATATTCTATTGAGTTCTGATAACCATGCAGTAAAGGACATTATTTTTTATCGGAGAATCTATAACCGTAGCCGCGAACAGTTTGAATCATATGATCACAATTTGATGGCTTGAGTAGTTTTCGTAAGCGTACGATATGAACATCCACCGTACGTTCTTCTACATACATGTTACGTCCCCACACATAATCTAACAACTGATTACGCGAATAAACTCGCTCAGGGTGGGTCATGAAAAATTCAAGTAGCCGGAACTCAGTAGGGCCCAAATTCAATGCTTCTTCATTTATGTAAACTCGATGCGCATCGAGATCAAGTTTAATCGCGCCGATTGATACTTCATTTTCATTACTACCCACGCCTCTACGTAAAACTGCACGAATACGTGCAGTCAATTCTTTAACAGAGAACGGTTTCGTTATGTAATCGTCAGCACCAGAATCTAAACCATCAATTTTATCCCTTTCCTCAACACGCGCAGTAAGCATAATAACCGGAACATCTTGCATACCCTCTTTGCGTTTCCATTGCCGTAATAATTCCAGACCGGTCACATCTGGTAACATCCAATCTAGAAGAATCAAATCAGGTAAATGATCAGCCACTCGAGTTTCTGCAGATACACCATCTTCTGCTTCATCAATTACATAACCTTCTTGGCCCAAGGCAAACGACACCATCTCTCTTATAGAGTGTTCATCTTCAACTAATAGTATTCGTTTAGCGCTCATCGTTTGGGCTAGATTTTGTCTCTTTGATTGATATGACATCGCAATATATTGATTCTGCATGATTGTACCTTGCTATGAAAATATGGCGCATTATTTTCTACCTTTGTTACAACTCTATTAACCAGTCAAAAAATCAACTACATGTGCTAATTCTACTATCTGCCCTGGATGTACCGCAGTGCCTTGTAACAAAATTGTAATAATTTATTCATATTGGTTTCACAGACACTGCGCAAACTTCTCTACTTGTAAATCAATATTTTTCAAGTAATAGGGAGGCTCTTCGTGAGACTTAAACATTTCATGGTTGCAGCAACTGGCGCGATCACAATATTCAGTTTTAGCACTGCTGCGTTTGCAGGCGCAGTGACTTCAAAAGAAAATATTGCAGTCAGCACTACTGGCGGTGGTATCAAAATAAAATCTGACAACGGCAATAGCTTTCAGTTTGGAGGGTTTATTCAATATGATTTTGATAGTTATGATGGTGCTTACAATGCAGGCTTAGATGGCGATTCAGCCAATGAATCTGAATGGCGCCGAACACGGATTACCGCAAAAGGAACGCGGGGCGAAAATTGGGCCTATGATTTCACCATTGATATTGATGATGACTCAGAGGAAGCCTCTGTAGATTCTGCCTCAATTCGTTATAAAGGTTTTAATAATACTCAATTAATTCTAGGTCGATTAAAAGCACCATTTGGCTTAGAAGAACTTACCAGTGACAAATGGGTATCAACAATTGAACGCTCAGCACTATATGAAGTCGGAAATTTCTTAAGTGGTAAACCCGATTTTCAATTTGCGGCACATGGAAATTGGAATAATTTATCTGGTCAACTGCACTTCATTGATGAAGGCGAAGAAGACGATGATGATAGTGATGCATTTAGTATTGCTGCTCGTATTGCAAATCGGTTTTTAATAGGAGATCAAGAAACAAAACCTCATTTCGCACATCTTGGTGCAGCTTATGCAATGCGTGATTTTGGTAACCAAGGAAGTTCTATGGATTTCCGTAGTCGATTAGCAGCGCATACTATTGGAGATCGTCCAACAGCAGGTAACGATGTCGTTGTTGAAGATGCTGACCAATTTGGTTTGGAAGCAGCATATGTAAACGGCCCATTCTCATTACAAGGCGAATACTTGATTGCTGATTTTGATGGTGAGTCAAGTTCTACTTCAGGTGCAGATGTAGATGTGGACGGCTTTTATGCGCTTGTAACTTACATGCTAACGGGTGAAGCTCGTGGTTATAAAACAAGTACGAGTAAATTTGATAAACCAAAACCTAAAAACAATTATGGTGCTTGGGAGCTTGTTGCAAAATATGAAGATGGCGAAGTCGATATCGACAACAACCCCAATGGTGATGCTGAATATGACATCCTCACGTTGGGTGTGAACTGGTATCCAAATACAAATTTACGCTTTTCTCTAAATTACTTAATGACTGATACCGATAATTTCCAGTTTGGTGGCAGCGGTGGCGGACTAGCCAATCCTACACTTGAATCTTTGGGAGAAGATGATGGAGATGCCGTTTCTTTCCGTGCTCAATATGCATTCTAAA
>JBCCEI010000120.1:0-5648 GCA_039030355.1 Pseudomonadota bacterium
GCGCTGGAACGTACTGAAATATATAGAAGCTTTTATATAAAATAGGTTAAAAATTAACCAATCCTACATTTTGCAATATGGCATCAATTATTGGTTGATGTGGTTAAATTATAGTCAACACTAATTTAAATATTAGTTAATTAGAATTAACTAATATAAAAACCGCATGTTTCAACTGCTTGATATAAAGATAAATGGATAATCTATTCCGTCTATTAAAAATTATGCAAACCCTGCGTGATCCTGAGAATGGCTGTCCATGGGATATACAACAGACGTTTGACTCGATATTACCTTATACCATCGAAGAGGTGTATGAAGTCGCTGATGCCATAGACCAAAAAGATTTTGTGCAACTAAAAGATGAGTTGGGGGATTTGTTATTACAAATTGTTTATTACACGCAGATGGCAAGAGAACAAAATATGTTTGATTTGGAAGATGTGGCTGGAAATATCTGTGACAAGCTAGTACGTCGTCATCCACATGTTTTCGCAAAAGACATTCCAGAGGCACAACAAAGCTGGGAAGAGTTAAAACAAGAAGAGCGAGATAAAAAGTTAATTCAAAAGAGTTTATTGAATGATATTCCATCTGCAATGCCACAATTAATGCGTGCAAAAAAAATACAAAAACGTGTTGCTAATATTGGATTTGATTGGAAAGAGCTCGCAGCAGTGATTGAGAAAGTGGAAGAAGAACTAAACGAGTTAAAAGAAGTGATTGAATCAGATCAAAATAAAGAAAGCTTGGAAGAAGAGCTGGGTGATGTATTATTTTCCGTAGTTAATCTCAGTCGTCATATAAAAGTAAATGCGGAAGAGGCTTTGCGTAAAAGCAACAAAAAATTTATAAAACGATTTCAATTTATTGAGAACTGTTTAGAAAATGAGAACAAAGATATTAAAGAGTGTTCTCTCGATGAATTAGAAGCTTATTGGCAGCAAGCCAAGAAGTATTTGAATTAAGTTATTTCTCAAAACGCATGGAAAAATCAATTGCTCGAACATGTTTAGTAATTGCACCGATTGAGATGTAATCTACACCTGTCTTCGCAACTTCGCGGATATTCTCCAATGTCATATTTCCAGATGCCTCAAGTTTCTTTTTTCCATCAGTGATGAGCACGGCAGCTTCTAATTCGGAAAGCGAAAAATTATCTAACAATATCACATCAGCTTCAGAAGCTAATGCTTCTTTAAGTTGTACTTCATTTTCAACCTCAACCTCAAGTTTTAATGTGGGATAAAGCTTTTTAGCAGTTTGTACCGCGTTTGATACTGAACCTGATGTAGCAATATGATTTTCTTTAATAAGGATTGCATCATATAAACCCATACGGTGATTTTCCCCGCCTCCACAGCGCACTGCATATTTTTGTGCATAACGCATACCTGGCAATGTCTTTCGTGTGTCAAGTATTTTAGCCTCAGTGCCAGCAATTCGATCTACATAAGTTTTCGTTTTGCTTGCGGTACCAGATAAGGTTTGTAAAAAATTAAGTGCAGTACGTTCGCCAGAGAGTATAGCTTGCGCATTGCCCTTGAGTTTGCAAACTTCATCATCTGCTTGTATCAAGTCACTATCAGCAAACATCCATTCAATTGTGATATCTGCATCGAGTTGATGAAAGGTAAGTTCAAACCATATTTGTCCGCACAATACAGCTTCTTCGCGGCAAATGACTATCGCAGTAGCTATTTCATTGTTCGTGAACGATGCGGCAGTTACATCACCATTACCTATGTCTTCTTTTAGTGCCTGACTGACTGACTGATTGATTGCTTTTAAAGCATCCTTGCTATGGCTGGTCAAATTCATCCTAAATTTTCCTGAAGGTTTTTAAACCGAGGGAGTTACTACTGCTTGTTTAAGTAGTCTTTTGTAACTTTAAAAATTACTGGGCTCAATAAAGCAAGTGCAATGAGGTTTGGTATGGCCATAAATCCATTCATTACATCTGCAAGCAGCCATACAAAATTAAGCTTGATCAATGCACCTGTCATGACCGCAACCACCCATACAATTCTATAGGGAACGATAATGGCTGTACCAAATATATATTCTGCACAGCGTTCTCCATAGTAGCTCCAGCCAATCAATGTAGTGAAAGCAAATACAACTAAACCAATCGTTACAATATAGTTTGCACCTGCAAGTCCTTGACCATATGCCAATGTTGAAAGAGAAGCGCCCGTTTCACCACTAGTCCAAGCACCAGTTAAAATAATGACCAATGCTGTCATGGTGCAAACGATGATGGTGTCGATAAACGTACCTAACATGGCAATCATGCCTTGTCGTACCGGATCATCTGTTTGTGCTGCTGCATGTGCAATTGGCGCACTTCCTAAACCGGCTTCGTTAGAAAAGACTCCCCGTGCCACGCCAAACCGAATTGCTGCCCAAACAGCCGCACCCGCAAAACCACCCGTTGCGGCGGTACCGCTAAATGCGCTAGAGAAAATTAAACCAAATGCATTTCCTATTTGATCAAAGTTAGCAAAAATTACCACTAAGGAACCAACGATGTATGCAATTGCCATTATGGGCACAAGTTTTCCTGCAACTTCACCAATACGTGTTACGCCTCCGATGATTACAAGGCCTACAAGCACTGCGAGCACAATTCCAGTGATCATGGGGTCAATATGGAAATTGCTTTCTAATGCATCTGCAACCGAATTAGATTGCACCATATTGCCTATTCCAAAAGCAGCAACCGTGCCAAAAAGTGCAAATAGAAATCCAAGCCACTTCCAATTATCACCAAGGCCGTTTTTGATGTAGTACATCGGACCACCTTGACGTTTACCGCGTGAATCTACTTCTCGATACTTTACTGCTAAGACGGCTTCTCCATATTTAGTTGCCATCCCAAACAACGCGGTAACCCACATCCAAAATATTGCACCTGGCCCGCCTAAGAAAATCGCAGTTGCAACACCGGCTATATTTCCTGTGCCAATGGTTGCTGAAAGTGCGGTCATGAGTGCTTGGAACGGACTAATGTCTCCCTTATTTTTATCTGCCTGACCGGAAAATAGTAATTTAAAACCATGACCGATTTTTCGCCATGGCATAAGTTTTAAACCCAATGATAAGTAAATACCGACACCCAGTAACAAGGCCAACATAATTGGCCCCCAGATGAAACTACTTAATGAATTTAATAGTGATGTTAATGCTTCCATTAGTTCCTCCCTCAAGTAACTAACTTTAGTAATTATGCTTTGTAAAGCTACGTTAAAGTGATGGTTATTATTCTGTTTATTTCTTTAACTAAATTTGTAAGAACACAAATATCTAATGAGATCATTTATTAGACAGTCTCAAACTGCAATGCTACCCTGAAATTAAAGGGATATCTATGCATGTGCCAAGCAATAATAAACGCTTTCAAATACTTCAATTAGATCCTCAAGACTCATTTGCCGTATTAAAGTCTGATGTTCAACATGGCCTGTTCCAGCTGCCTCGATCATTACCGCCAAAATATTTTTATGATGAAAATGGCTCAGCACTTTTTGATGCGATTTGCCATACCGAGGATTACTATCCAACGCGAACAGAAGCTGCTTTGTTGCAACAAAATGCGCAGCATATAATTGATCAAGTTAAACCAAATACATGTGTTGAGTTAGGTGCGGGCACTTCAGCTAAAACAGAAGTTTTATTATCTAAGATAAATTCTCGTTTAGGCGAATCGCCATTTACTTTTTTTAGTATCGATGTTTGTTATGAGGTCTTAGTAGATTCAGCTCAACGTTTATTAAGTAGCTATAAAAATTTATCCGTGCATTCAATTGTAGGGGAATACATTCCAGCTATTAGATCACTACCTCCACATGTAGGGCCGACACTTTATGCGTTTATTGGGAGCTCAATCGGAAACTTCACAGAGAAAGAGTCGGTTAAGCTGCTTTCAGAAGTCGCTAATAAAATGAATTCGAATGATTATTTCTTGATTGGCATTGATCGTGTCAAAGATAAACAAGTGCTTGAGCGTGCATATGATGATGCTGAGGGGGTTACGGCAAAATTTAATCTAAATGTATTAAATGTACTAAATAGTAAGTTGGGAGCAAACTTTGAACTGCAGCAGTTTTCCCATCAAGCAATTTATAATGAGCAAAAAAGCCAGATTGAAATGTATTTAGTGTCTCTTTGTGATCAAGAAATACATTTTTCAGAATTGAAACAATCTATACAAATAGAAAACAATGAAAAGATTCTTACCGAAATTAGTCGTAAATACACTAAAGCGTCGATTCAGGAATTGCTTAGAAAAAGTGGCTTAATCGAGGTTGAGCATTTTGAACCCAAAAATGAATATTTCTCTTTGCTTTTGGCAAAAAAGATTTTCTAGTTTAAGACATCAAGTTTTCCATTAGTGCCTTTTGCGTATGCAAGCGGTTTTCTGCTTCATCCCATACCACGCTTGCTTTACTATCTATAACATCGGCTGACACTTCTTCGCCACGATGCGCAGGTAAGCAATGCATAAATAGCGCATCTTTATCAGCAAGTGAGAATAGCTCTTTGTTTACTTGAAAGTCTTTAAAAACTTTTACTCTTTCATCTTGTTCATTCTCTTGGCCCATGCTGGCCCATACATCTGTAACAATCAGGTCCGCATGCTGTGCTGCTTGATTAGCATCATGAGAGATTGAAACATTATCGCTAGCATTTTTAACTATATTACTATCCGGGCTGTAAGTTTCAGGGCATGCGATGTTAAGTTTAAACTCAAGTTGTCTTGCAGCATTGATGTAGGAGTGGCACATATTGTTGCCATCACCAATCCATGCGACTGTTGCACCTTTGATATCACCACGATGTTCAAACCATGTTTGCATATCAGCAAGTAGTTGGCAGGGGTGGTATAAGTCCGTAAGGCCATTGATAACAGGCGCAGATGAAAATTCAGCAAATTTTTCTACATTCTCATGATCGAATGTTCTAATCATGATGCCATCAACCATACGTGATAACACTCTTGCACTGTCTTCTATAGGTTCGCCGCGACCGAACTGGGTATCTCTAGGCGAAAGGAAAAGTGCGTGGCCACCTAGTTGTACCATACCGGTCTCAAATGATACTCGTGTTCGAGTTGATGATTTATCAAAAATCATTGCCAAGGTTTTGTTCTGCAAAGGCGTATGACTAGTGCCTTGCTTAAAGCTCTTTTTTAATTCTATGGCGCGTGCTAGTAGTGCACGCAACTCATTTGGTGTGTAGTCTAAAAGGGTTAAGAAATGTCGCGTACTCATTGTGAATTCATTCTGCAATTTTATTTGAAACTAAATCGTTCAATGCATTTAACTAGCGTATTTATTAGTAAGTCAGCATCCAACTGTTCAAAAATAAGAGGTGGTAATAAACGAATTACTCGTTCAGCAGTAACATTGATTAATAGCTTCTCTTGTAAACATACATCTACAAGTTCTGCACATGGTTCACTCAGTTCAATGCCAATCATCAAGCCGAGTCCTCGAATTTCTTTAACTTTTGGAATTCCAGCTAATTTTTCATTGAGTTGTTGATCAATATAGTTCCCCATCTCTGTAGCGTTGTTCAATAAACTATGCTTTTCAATAACATCAATTGTCGCCAATGCTGTTCGACAAGCTAATGGATTGCCGCCA
>JBCCEI010000121.1:0-5645 GCA_039030355.1 Pseudomonadota bacterium
AGCACTAATATGATCAATGAATTCAGCATCAAAACCAGCTGGGACTTCATCACTTCCTTGTTCAGCATTGAATGATTTCATGCCAATAATGGAATCTATTATCAATCCATAATGGTGAGTATCTTGCTTGACCAGCAACATGCGCTCACTCGTATATTTTGTTTTTAACGTATTAGAAAATATAAAGTTATGCAAATCTAGTAACGTAACTAAATTACCGCGCACATTAGAAATGCCCACTAACCATGAAGGTGAACGTGGAATATATGTATATTCGTTGATACTAAGTACTTCACTTACATCAGCAATTGGGATTAGATACTTATGTGCACCAAGTTGAAATGCAAGACCATGCGAAAAACTAACTTCCGACTCTAGCGGCACAAGTCCGTCTTGGTGCATAACACATTTTCGATCAATCGAGATTAAATATTCAAACGGGTTGGATTCTTCAGAAACAGCCATCAATTTTATGCAGCTAAAAAGGATTTTATCGAATTAACTAACATTTCAGAGTCAACAGGCTTGACTAAATAGCCTTTAGCGCCTTGGCGCGTCGCCCAAACTTTATCAGTTTGCTGGCTTTTCGTTGATACCATTACCACTGGTATCTCCGCAGTCTCAGGGCTTGTTGTAATTTTTCTTGTTGCCTGAAATCCATTCATGCCTGGCATTACAATATCCATCAAAATTAAATCTGGGTGCATGTCCTTTGCAGCTTCAACGCCTTGTTCGCCACTATCAGCAGTCGACACTTTGTGGCCTGTCTTCTCAAGAAGCTTAGAAATAAAATGACGTTCTGTAGGTGAATCGTCTACAACTAGGATATGTGCCATATTGTGATTCGCTGCTACGCTATTTGCCATTGTATTCCGCAATGGCACCAAGTAAATCATCACGCGTGAATGGTTTGGTTAGATATTGCTCTGAACCAACAATTTTACCGCGCGCCTTATCAAAAATACTGTCTTTACTGGATAACATAATGACAGGTGTAGTCTTAAACATACGATTGTTCTTTATCAATGCGCATGTTTGATAACCATCAAGTCGTGGCATCATGATGTCGATGAAAATTAAATTTGGTCGATGTTCTGCAATCATTGCAAGTGCTTCAAATCCATCATTTGCCGTGAAAACTTCACAACCTTCTTTCGTTAATAAAGATTCAGCTGATTTACGTATCGTTTTACTATCGTCAATCACCATGACTTTCAGGCCCCCAGCAGCACTGCCATTTGCCTGAGCTGCATTATCCAACGCTAATCCACTATCTTGCATAATTGCTTCCTAAATTCGAATTTTGAACTGATATTATCGACTATCAGATTGTTATTCTTTAACCCATATACGCATAATTGCTTATCCGTGTAATCATGCCCATTCGGCATGAAAACATATGGAAAACCAACCATGCCAGCTGTGGAATATTGGACAACAAGCTTCCGATATAAGTAGTGTAATCCCGGACGAGGTATAAAGAGATGAGCATAAAACTAGGCGTAATCATGGACCCGATAGAGGGCATAAAAGTACGTAAAGACAGTACCTTCGCCATGCTTTTGGAAGCCCAACTCCGTGGCTACCAAGTTCACTACTTACAAGCGTGTGACCTTTTTCTCAAAGACAATAAGGTCATAGCAAACACCTATTTGTTGAGCGTAAAAGATCAAGCTGAAAATTACTTTACAAAGCAGGATTCAAAACTTACAGATCTGTCTGAACTTGATGTGGTGCTAATGCGCAAGGACCCACCATTTGATATGCAATATATTTACACCACATATTTACTTGATCTCCTGCATCAAAACGGCACCATGGTTGTAAACCATCCAAGCAGCTTGCGTAATGCAAATGAAAAACTATTTGCTGCGCAATTCCCCGAGTGTATTGCACCTTATGTAGTAACCCAAAAACTATCTGTCTTAAACGAATTTATCGATCAACATAAAAGTATTGTTGTTAAACCTTTGGATGGTATGGCAGGTGACTCTATTTTTCAGATACAGCATGACGACTCAAACCGCAATGTAATCTTAGAAACGATCACCCATAAACAACAACGTACGGTGATGGCGCAAATGTTTATTCCGGACTATGTTGCTGGTGATAAACGCATCATACTAATTAATGGTGAACCTATTGATTATGCATTGTTGCGGGTGCCCGCAAAGGGCGAGCTACGTGCAAATTTAGCGAAAGGAGGTACTGCTAAAGGTGTGGAGCTTTCTGAAAGAGATCGATTTATTTGTGAACGAATTAAACCAACGTTGCAAAAAATGCAACTTAGTTTTGTAGGCATTGATGTGATTGGGGAATATCTTACAGAGATTAATGTCACTAGCCCCACAGGTATTCGCGAGTTAGATAAAATGTATCAATTAACAATCAGTGCAACACTATTTGATCACATTGAAAATAGCTTAAAGGCAATCTATTAACCTAAACCTATGCGCTTTTGCACTATGTGGCTCTTCTCAGTAGATAAACGAATCAATGAAAATATTTAATTTAGGCGAAACCCTTTTACAATAGGCACCAGCAATACAACGAAACCTCAACCATTAATGCATATATTATTATTATGTCGGCAGTAGCGAACCCAGTTCAAATCACTGCCTCGGATCGTTTAGGCTTTAGTATTTTTGTTGCTGCTATTCTGCATGCCATCATCATCTTAGGGCTTGGTTTTGGATTACCCTTTGCACGTGACTTTAATGCTGCATCCATGCTTGAAGTAACTATGGTGCTGACAAAAACACATCAAGAGCCCATAGACGCAAAACATATTGCTAGTGAAAATCAATTGGCCAGTGGCAGCACGGATCAAGAGAATCAACCTTCCGCACCCTTTGCTGGATCAAGTTTCACTGATAGCTATGGAATTGCACAGACACAAACCGTGCAAAGTACACCGCCATCTTCAGAAAGTAATGCGCCGCAAAATCCAGTGATTACACAAAACCATGCTACTACCAATGTGTTTGTTGATGAGGCACAAGAAGCAATCGAACAACCAATGAAAAATATGCAGGATACGATCTCTGAACAAGAACTAGAATTAGCAAAGCTGGTAGCCGAGTTGCGCCAAGAAGAAAATGATTACGCCAAGCGCCCACGCGTGAATTATATTGATACCCTCAGCGCTAAAACTGCAACAGAAGCCACCTATGTGCATGCTTGGGTGGAAAAGGTTGAACGAATTGGTAACCTAAATTATCCCGATGAGGTTAGAAACCAGGGCCTATCTGGGACATTGATCCTAAGTGTACTTTTAAATCATGATGGCACTGTGGAACTAATGGATATTCGCTCCTCAGCGGGCAAATCATTATTGGATGAAGCGGCGAAAAGAATTGTTAACTTTGCTTCTCCGTTCCAGCCTTTTCCTACGGAAATGCGCGATAACTATGATCAGTTAATGATTACGCGCACCTGGTTATTTGGCAAAGATAATACATTGCTCACTCAATGAAATTTTTGCAGTAAACAATGTCGGAAAATTTGACTAAGCAATTACTCATCGCCATGCCAAGCATGGCAGACCCCAATTTTTCACGTACCGTTACACTAATTTGTGAGCACTCCCAACAAGGCGCAATGGGCATTATCGTTAACCAACCCACAACCATGTTTGTTGATGAATTACTTAACAGTTTTATTGCTGATGAAGAAATCGCGAGTAAGGAGAATTCTACGAATACACAGTATTCCCTAGTGACACATGAACCAGTATATGCCGGTGGGCCGGTGCATATTGACCGAGGTTTTATTTTGCATGACTCGGATCAACAATGGCAATCAACTCACATCATCGATAATGATTTAAACCTCACTACATCTGAAGATATTTTGATCGATATCGCACAAGGCAAAGGGCCAAAAAATTCACTTATAGCACTGGGCTATGCTGGTTGGGGTGCGGGTCAACTTGAACAAGAACTTTCCGAAAATTCCTGGCTCACTGTACCATATGAAGCCGACATCATATTTAATGTGCCAATTGAAAAACGCTGGCAATCTGCTGCTCATAAAATTGGTATCGATGTAAACTTAATCTCCAATCAAGCCGGCCATGCATAAAAGTGGAGCAAATCAAAATCGCTTGCAAATCCGATACAATCAACCAATATTATTATGTCTAGTGTAATTGGATTTGATTACGGCGCACGAAGAATCGGGATTGCAATTGGCGTTATAGACATCAAAACTGCTAATCCATTGGATACAATTGTGGTACCAACCAGCGGTGTTCCCTGGAATAAAATCAATGCAATTCTAGAAGAATGGCAACCTGTGTCATTAATTGTAGGGTGTGTAGAGCATGCAACACAAAATGACAATGCGATACAAAAACAAGTTGCAGACTTTTGCAATCAGCTCAAGACTCGCTACCATTTGCCGGTAGAAACCATAGATGAGTCCTACACATCGGCCAAAGCTTATGACATTCTCAAAGAGTTGCGCGGCAAAGGCAGAAAAAAAATTAATAAAACCGATATTGATAAAGCATCGGCAGCACTAATTTTAAATTCATGGTTTGAATCCAAACATGCAAATACAATATGACAGATTTAAACACTAAAGAATTACTGACCAAACTTAGCAAAGATCTAAAAAGACATTGTCAAGAACAATGTATAGAAGACGCTGTTTTTATCGGAATTCAAACCGGTGGTGTATGGGTTGCAAAGCAGTTGCAACAGTTACTCAACAATGAATCTAAACTAGGGGTATTGGATATCACATTTTATCGTGATGATTTTAGTCGTGTTGGCATTCAACCAACGGTAAAACCCTCAAAACTTCCTCTTAGTGTTGATGACGAACATATCATTTTAGTCGATGATGTATTGCATACAGGGCGCACCATACGTGCCGCACTAAATGAAATTTTTGATTATGGTAGACCCGCTTCCGTATCCCTTGTGGCCCTAGTGCAACGTAATGGACGTGAATTACCGATCCAAGCCGATGTGGTAGCACACACACTTGATTTGGATGCAAGCCAACATGTTAAGTTACGCGGACCTGAACCCTTGCAACTAGAAATTATTGAACAAAAGATTAAGTCCTAGTAATAAGTCAAAATATTTAAGTATTAAAATGCGACATTTTCTACAAATAGACGGACTCAGCGCAGAAAATTTACATCATATTTTAGATACCGCCGAATCGTTTATGAGTGTTGACGATCGAGCTATTAAAAAAGTACCACTACTACGCGGCAAAACCATTGTAAATTTATTTTTCGAACCCAGTACTCGAACACGCACCACATTTGAATTAGCCGCCAAACGTTTATCGGCAGATGTGTTAAATATCAACATTGCGACCTCTGCTACTACAAAAGGTGAAAGTTTATTAGATACGCTATTTAATCTTGAAGCGATGAACACCGATATGTTCATCGTGCGTCATCCTGAAAGTGGTGCAGCGGAATTCATGAGCAAATATGTTTCATCACATGTCAGCGTAATCAATGCAGGAGATGGAAGACACGCTCACCCAACACAAGCAATGTTAGATATGTTTACCATTCGCAAGCATGCTGGAGATTTTTCTAAACTCAGCGTCGCAATCGTCGGCGACATTTTACATTCACGTGTTGCACGTTCACAGATTGAAGCACTTAATTTATTAGG
>JBCCEI010000122.1:0-5594 GCA_039030355.1 Pseudomonadota bacterium
ATACTTTAGTGGCACGTAAAGCAACAACAAAAACGATTAATTTTGAAAAATCGCTAAACCAACTGGAGACGCTCGTAGATAAACTTGAGAAAGGTGATATTTCTTTAGAGGACTCTCTAAAAACCTTTGAGCAAGGTGTAAAACTAACGCGTGAGTGCCAGCAAGCATTACAAAACGCTGAACAAAAAATTTCGTTGCTAAGCAAAGAAAATAAGGAATGGATCGAGAAGGATCTAGACAATGATGACATTGACAACGAGTGAAGCTTTAAGCGAAGCATTTAGTGTAGATGAACTCATCAATCAGTATGCTACGCGTGTTAATCATCAGTTAGATTTACATTTACCTGAAGAAGCTAATACTCCCGAAACATTGCACACAGCAATGCGTTATTCAATACTTGGTGGTGGTAAACGCATTCGACCTGCATTGGTTTATGCAACAGGTGAAGCACTAAGCTGTAATTTATCTGATTTAGATTGTGCAGCTTGTGCAGTTGAATTGATGCATTGCTATTCACTCATTCATGATGATTTACCCGCTATGGATGATGATGATCTACGACGCGGACGACCCACCTGTCATAAAGCCTTTGATGAGGCAACTGCCATTCTTGCAGGCGATGCAATACAAGCACTCGCATTTTCTATTCTTGCTAACGCTAAAATTGAAGATACAAAGCAGGTAAAAATGATTCATTTGCTTTCTAAAGCATCCGGCTCATTGGGAATGGCTGGTGGTCAAGCAATTGATCTGGCATCAGTAAATAAACAACTTGATGAAAATGAAATTATAAATATGCACACACTTAAAACCGCCGCCTTGATACAAGCCAGTGTGTTGATGGCTGTTGCAGGTAGCAGTATGAATAATCCAGAAACCTTCGCGCACTTTGCACATTTTTCTGAAAAAGTCGGATTAGCTTTTCAAATTCGTGATGACATTCTTGATATTCAGGCGGATACAGAAACTTTGGGCAAGCCACAAGGCTCGGATGCTGCTCAGAATAAGCCTACTTACCCTAGCATTGCGGGAATAGAACAAGCTGAAGCAACAGCGAATAATTTATTACAGCAAGCATTAGATGAAATTAAAGACCTGGATGATCGCGCAAATAATTTGCGTGCGGTCAGCAGCTATATGGTTACACGAAATTCTTAAATCTATTAAAGCATGAGCCAACCTTACCCATTACTTGATAGCATCAATTTCCCTGCGGACTTGCGTACCCTGGATGCAAAACAACTTCCAGTATTAGCGCAAGAGCTACGTGCCTATTTACTGGATTCTGTTGCAGTCAGTGGCGGACACTTTGCAGCAGGTTTGGGTGCGATCGAAATTACCACGGCATTACACTATGTTTTTAATACACCACATGATCGAATCGTTTGGGACGTGGGCCATCAATGTTACCCACATAAAATTCTAACTGGCCGCAAAGATCAAATCACAACAATTCGCACAAAAGGTGGTTTGGCACCTTTCCCAAAACGTAGTGAGAGCGAATACGATCATTTTGGCGTAGGACATTCTAGTACATCAATTAGTGCAGCACTGGGAATGGCCATTGCCAGCCAACAAACAGAAAAGCGCAAAGTGGTCGCGGTGATTGGTGATGGAGGGCTCACTGCTGGTCTTGCCTATGAAGCGTTAAACCATCTTGGTGCATGCAAAGCAGATCTCCTGGTAATTCTAAATGACAACGAAATGTCTATTTCGCCTAACGTGGGTGCGATGACAAATTACTTAACACGCATTTTATCTGGCCGTGTAATGTCTAGCATGCGTGAAAGCAGTAAAAAGCTACTTGAACCCATTCCACCAATACATGAACTTGCAAAACGCGCAGAAGAGCATGTTAAAGGCATGATTGCACCCGGCACTTTGTTTGAAGAGATGGGAGTGAATTATTTTGGTCCGGTAGATGGCCATGATGTTGCTGGTTTAACTAAAACGTTACAAAACTTAAAACGTTTAAGCGGACCCCGTTTACTACACATCGTTACTCGCAAAGGCAAAGGCTATGAAAAAGCTGAAGCTGATCCTGTTGGCTATCATGCCGTACCTTCATTTGATCCCAACGTAGGTGTTGTTAAATCCAACAAAAAACCAAAAACGACCTATACAAAAGTATTCAGTGACTGGATATGCGATATAGCTAAACAAGATGATCGTGTCATGGCCATCACACCTGCAATGCGTGAAGGCTCTGGACTGGTTGAATTCGAAAAGAAATTTCCTGATCGCTATTTTGATGTGGCAATTGCAGAACAACATGCAGTAACTGTTGCAGCGGGTATGGCATGTGAAAACTTAAAACCAGTTGTAGCAATTTACTCAACGTTTTTACAACGCGCTTATGATCAGCTCATACATGACGTTGCTGTACAAAACTTGCCAGTTGTATTTGCAATCGATCGCGCTGGTGTGGTTGGACCAGATGGGCAAACCCATGCAGGTAGTTTTGATTTAACGTACTTACGCTGCATCCCCAACATGATCGTGATGACACCAGCAGATGAAAACGAAACCCGCCGTATGTTGTATACCGCACACTTACAAGACTGCCCTTCTGCGGTGCGTTACCCACGCGGTTCCGGACCAGGCGCACCGGTTTCACCTGAAATGCGCGATGTTGAATTGGGCAAGGCAAAAATAATACGCGAAGGTCAAAAAGAAAAAAATAGTATCGCCATTCTTGCATTTGGCAGCCCCGTTTACGTTGCGCTTAAAGCTGGCGAAGAATTGGATGCTACTGTGGTGAATATGCGTTTTGTAAAACCAATCGATACTAAATTGGTTCAACGTATGGCGCAAAAACATGATTACATTATTACCATTGAAGACAATGTCGTTGCGGGTGGTGCAGGCAGTGCCGTGAACGAAGTGTTAGCCAATAACACTAAAATAAAAATTAAAAACTTAGGTTTACCGGACTACTACCAAAACCACGCCTCACGCGAAGAACTACTCGAAGAAGCTGGCTTAGATCCAGAATCAATACTAAATTCGATAAATAATTTTATAGAGAAGAAATCTGAAATTAATACAGTCTAAGAATTAGGGTAGCTACCTGGATACGCTGCTACTACCCTTTTAAGCAACTGCCTTGCTGTTTCTGGATCAATCACACCTGCTTCTTTATTTACTTGGTGCGCAGTAATCAACGTTTGCTTACCTTGGCCAAGTAAATGAATTTCGTAAAACACTTTTTGTAAATTATCTTTTTGTTCTGCTGGCACACCAACTGGAGCCAGATCAACAGCGATGAAGTATGTGCCTTTATTACGATTATGATCTTCCACGACCAAACCTGAACGATCTAGTGCTACACCGGTGCGCCGCCAAACACGTGAAAAAATATCACCCACAACCAATACTGGGACACCACCAATATCTTTAATATCAAGATATAAAAATTGCGCATCAGCACCGGTTAATTTACTTTGCGCTTCTTGACGTGTGTTGCCTAAAAATTCCATTAGGCGAATCATCATTTCGGTTTCGCGCTCACCATTTGGAGGTTGCGGCTTCCAGAGAATTTGATTTTGTTTATTAATTGCCCCAACTTCCGCACCACGATGGGTTAAAAACACATTTGTTACCGCATTTGGTTGGCGCTCTAAACGCGTGCGAAATTTTTCACCTGTGATGTCATAACTTTCTTGATTTGTTTCACTACTAATAGAGCGATCCGTATGTTGTTTCCATTCAGTTTCAATAAATCCCAACAACGGCTCATCAGCACCAATTGGATAACCTTCATCCTGCCAAAATCTACGGATTGCTGGCCACAATGACACCGGATCACTGTCAACCTCTAACCATGTTGTTGGACCTTCACGACGCACACGTACATCAACAAACTCCGGCAATACTGAAGCACCCAATGCAGGCCCTTGTGATTCTAATGCGCTGACACGGTCATTTGCCGTCTTAGGAATTTCTAAACTATCTTCCCACTCTGGAGTAACTAAATCGGGGGGAGCTTCTAGTGGGTTGGTTGAACCTGCATCGGCATAGTCAGATCCAAACTTTAAAAAACCGCAACCACTTAAAAAACAAAGGCTTATAAAAACGCTTGCTTGGATAATTTTATGCACGTAGGAAAATCCCTATTAAGTTTAAATTGAGTCTGCATCGGTCAATGCAGCACGCAAAGTATCGTGGTATTGACTTGATAAATGCGTCATGGGTAAACGTGTTCCTTTAGGAAATAATCCCATTTCAGTTAAGCACCACTTAACTGGTATCGGATTGGACTCAACAAATAAATCCTTGTTCAATCTTTCTAACTTTGCGTTTAACAACTGTGCCTTTGCTCGATCACCATCGATAGCGGCAATGCACATATCATGAAATAATTTAGGGGCGACATTTCCCGCAACGGTGATTACACCACATCCACCAGCCAATAAAAATTCCATCGCAGTATCATCATCGCCACTGATTAACATGAAGCCTTCTGGGCTGCCATCCAGAATTTTCGTGCAACGATCAATCTCTCCTGTAGCTTCCTTGATACCAACAATATTCTCAACTGTTGAAAGTTTTACTGCTGTTTCAGGTAATAAATCGCACGCTGTGCGCCCAGGAACATTATATAAAATTTGCGGGATCGAAACGGCTTTAGCAATTGCTTTATGGTGCAACACTAAACCTTCTTGTGTTGGTTTATTGTAATAAGGGGAAACCAGCAAACACGCATCCGCACCTGCATCTTTTGCACATTTGGTTAAATCTATCGCTTCAGTTGTTGAGTTAGCTCCGGTTCCTGCAATGACTGGAATGCGGCCTTTCACCTGATCTATAACAAACTTGATAACCTCACAATGCTCTTTGTGATCCATAGTTGCAGATTCACCCGTTGTGCCAGCGGGCACGAGAACATCAGAATCATTTTCTATATGAAATTCGACATACTTGGCCAGTGCGTCATAGTCGATCGCACCATCTTCATGCATGGGAGTCGCTATTGCGACCATGCTACCTTTAAACACAGGCTACCTCGATCGGATGGTTGAATGATGAAGCGAGCGATATTACAAATGATACCTCTGTATTACAAGGAATCTGATCTTATAGCACTAATTAAATCAAGGACATAATTCATGCCTAATTCAAAAAAGAAAATTGTTGAGCTCAATAAGAAGGTACCGGCATTTAACTGCATGGCTACACCAGAACAAAAAATTGAATTATCCGACTTTAAAGGAAAAAGCTGGTGCTTTATTTCTACCCTAAAGACGATACACCTGGCTGCACTACCGAAGGGCAAGATTTTCAAACAGCGCTTGCCAAATTTAAACGCGCCGGAGCAATTGTATTTGGCATTTCGCGAGATAGCTTAAAATCGCATCAAAAATTCAAAGAAAAATTTAATTTTAAATTTGAGCTAATTTCAGACCCTGGTGAAGAATTATGTAAATTGTTTGATGTAATTATAATGAAAAACATGTATGGGAAAAAAGTGCGCGGCATTGAACGCAGTACTTTTTTAATTGATGAGAAAAGTGTTCTTAGAGAAGAGTGGCGAAAGGTAAGAGTCAAAGAGCATGTTGATGAGGTGCTTAGTGCCGTCAAAGAAATATAAT
>JBCCEI010000123.1:0-5502 GCA_039030355.1 Pseudomonadota bacterium
CTCAACTCGTCGTTCGGTGTCGTGAACTGGTTGCTCGACACCCTCGGCTTCGAACGGATCGAGTTCGTCACCCGCTACCCGCTGTGGTCCATCGTCGTGGTCCTCGTGTGGCAGTGGACACCGTTCATGATGCTGATCCTGCTCGCCGGTCTCCAGGCCCAGGACTCCTCGGTCCTCGAGGCCGCCCGTGTCGACGGCGCGTCCACCCGGTCGATCTTCTTCCAGATCACGCTCCCCCAGCTCCGGCCATACCTCGAGCTCGGCGTGCTCCTGGGGTCGATCTACCTCATCCAGGTCTTCGACCACGTCGAGGTCATCACCGGTGGCGGCCCCGACTCGACCAACGTCCCGTACTTCGTCTTCCAGCGCTCGATCGGTGGTGGCTGGCAGTTCGGGTCTTAATGTTATCAACAATTAAATCATAGGGGACATTCGCGTGTTTATTGTAGCCATGATGTGTAACACAAAATGGTTCTGTTGACTTAGTTGTTAAATTGTTACTTAGAATCAATTCATTTGGGCTAACAGAGCGTAACGTTTGATTGACAGTAACGGAAATTTCAACTGATGCACTTGATGACTTACCAAGTTTTCCTTGATCAGCAGCTTCAGCGACACTAGTGAAAATTGCAGCTGATACTAGAACTATTAGCAGTGCAAAATATTCATTTATTGAAGGTTTATATGTTACTCGTTTATTCATCATAAATTTGTACGCAATGCATACTAATAAACGAGATCAGTCAGATTTGTGTAGCTAATACACAATTGAAATTTCTTGATTAAGAGATCTTAGAGATCGTAACTAAAAATATTCCAATTTATATCATCGGCGATCCCGCTATCCTAGGCTCCAGCTTAAAACTGCTTTGCGCCCTTAGACCGGTGATTTTGCGTCCTCATTTTTCAATGAGTTTGCCTTTTTCTTTCTTATGTATCGGCGCGGGCGGAAGTTAGTTGAGCAATTATTATTAGTTTTGTTTAAATCGAATTCTTGCATAGAGGGACTACAGTTAACAAATAACCCTATAATTTAATTTAAGTTACATGATAAATAATAGGTTTAATAAAACTGCTGTGTTTATGCCAATTTTATAAAGAATTAATTTTATTTATGTTTTTTAGCTACGTAACAAAAGCTATTTTTGTGAGTCAATTCCGCTATAGTGAGTAACTAATTGAAGTTTACTGCTCAATCTAGATCAAAGAGGAGAATTTGTATGCGTAAAAGTTATGTAATTGTGATAATTGTAATCATGGCTGTCCAATTCACTAATTTTACTAGTGTACTGGCGAGTGAATCTCAGCGTGGCCATCATAGTTATTATGGGAATGGGTATGGTGCTTCAGGTTCTGCAGAATCGATGGTTGCGGATGTTGTGATAGCGAGACCAATAGGATTGGTAACTACTGTTGTGGGCTCTGCTGTTTATGTTGTTTCTTTACCGTTTAGTTTATTAGGAGGTAATGAAAAACAGGCAAGAGAAAAACTTGTAAATGAACCGGCTGTTTTTACTTTCAAACGGCCATTAGGAGAATTTCCTAGCTTGGATTAGTGTAGATTTAAATTACAAGGTGCTATGTAACACAACTCTATTACGGCCATCTTGCTTTGCTTGATATAGCGCCTTATCTGCTTTGCGCAATAACTCTCTACCTAGATCAAAAGTATTTTGATTTGGGTCAGGTTTCTCAAGGGTGGAAACACCAATAGAGACGGTTAGGGAGCAATGTTCGCCATCCACAAACGTGGTTTGTGAAATACTTTGTTGTATTCGCTCTGCAACTTCTTCCGCATAATCTTGGCCAGACTGTTCAAGTAAGACTGCAAACTCTTCTCCACCGTAACGTGCTACCACATCGATATTTCTAAGTTGCTCGCGTATAAGTTCTGCAACTTGAGTCAATACAATGTCGCCTGTTTCATGTCCAAAGCTATCATTTACAACTTTAAAATGATCGATATCAATAAATAAACAGCTTACGGATGACTGTAATCGCTGTGCTCGAGAAATCTCTTCATTAAGTCGCTGATCAAAAAACCTTCTATTGTTCACTCCAGTTAACGCATCAGTTAAACCTGCCTGCTTGAGATTTTCTTGAGCGATAGTTGTATCTAAACATGTTGCTAAAACTGCAGCGAGGTGTTCAAGAAAATCGGTAGCATCTTGTTTGTTAAAGCGTCCCTGTTGAAAACTGCCTAAATTTAGGCTGCCTAACAGTTTGTTCTTACGGAACAATGGTAGTAAGGCTACACTGCGAGGGTACTTGCGGTCGCTTAGAAAAAGCTCGTCATGTACATTGTGATCAAAAGATCCAAGTAATGGTTTCTTGTAACGACCATAAAACTTTTTAAGACTTAAAACATCACTGGTAAAAATAAGTTCAGGATAACGACTAGTGTCTTCCCCTACATCACGTAACAAGCGTTTAATATCTTGATGTTCATCATGTATGACGATAGTCAATACATCCCAGCCAAATGTTGACTTGCTTTTATGTGCAATTAGTTGCATAAGTTCTGCAAGTGAGCTGCAACCTAATAGCCTTAATTCCAAATTTTGAAATTTGCGAAGTGTAACTTCATTTTTGCGTGCATCATGCACCAGAGATTCTAGTCGATTGCGAAGTGCATCGATTTCGCTTATTTCTTCTTCTATGAATGGTGCTGTCATCAGGCTTAACTAAACTGCTTTAGCCCTTCAAGAGGAACAGGTGAACCCATCGCATAACCCTGTGCATAATCGACGCCAAGTTCACGTAGCATTTCAACCACTTCTTCGCTTTCTGCGCATTCTGCAATTGTGCCAATTCCCATAATGTGCCCTACCTGGTTGATTGCTTCTACCATGGCGTGGTCTATGGTGTCATCAATCATGTCGTGCACAAAGCTGCCATCAATTTTTAAATAATCAACAGGTAAATTTTTCAAATATGTAAATGATGATAGACCACTGCCAAAATCATCCAATGCAAAACGGCAACCGATACGTTTTAGTTCTAATATCAATTGACTTACTTGATCTAGATTACTTATTGCAGCTGTCTCTGTAATTTCAAAACACACATTGCAAGGTTCAATTTTAGTCTTTGCTATTTCACCATTAATGAAATCAAGCAATGAGTCATCATTTAAAGAGTTGCCTGATAAGTTGATTGCAATTTGTACGCCAGAGCCATTGCCAAAAATATCGTTATAGTTTCTAAATGCTGTACTAATCATCCAACGATCCAGGCTGGTCATGAGACCGTATCGTTCAGCTGCTGGTATAAAACTGGCAGGCATAATTAAATCACCCTGTGGGTCGGTTAAACGAATTAATAATTCGTAATGTAGGGACTCATTTTTTTCTGGTGACAAAGCCACAATGGGTTGGCAATAAATTCTGAATCGATCTTCTTGTAGTGCTCCTGTCACACCGGCTGCACGCATCATTTCAGTATGACGCCGCGTTAATTCATCGTCTTCTTGTCTATATATGTGTAGTTTATTTCGACCATGATCTTTGGCAGTGAAACAGGCGAGCTCAGCACGTGTAAGCATGTGTGCAGGATCTTGAGAATTTTTATCAATCGTGATCATGCCGATACTTATACCAATCTCAAAGTGTTGATCGCGCCATTTAAACGTTGAATTACGAATCGTGTTGATTAGTTCTTGGGCAATTATTTTCGCTTGGTCCACAGTAGTGTTAACAAGCAGTAGTGCAAATTCATCACCGCCCAAACGGGCAAATACATCGATACTGCGCATATGCTGTTTCATATGATCAGCTGCTTGTTTTAGGATAATGTCACCCGCTGTATGACCAGCCTGCGCATTAATAATTTTGAATTGATTTAAATCTAAATAACAAAGTACATGCTCAACATCATGTGTAGCGGCGCTGGAAATTGCTGTCTCTAAACGAAACTCAAATTCCTGTCGGTTTAATAAGCCAGTTAGTGAATCATGTGAAGCTTGATGGCTTATCTCTTGAGTAAGGCGTTTGGTTTCCGATGCATCTTTAAATATTAGAACCAAACCGCCACTTTCTAGATTTAATGAACTGCTTGGAGTTACAGAAAGCTCGATAGGATGCTCATTGTTAAAGCGATCGAGCAAAATAAGATTGTTTTTCGACTCAACCGGTTTGCCAGTTTCAATACATTCTTTGCCTAAGTTTATTATTCGCTCACGTGTATTCGAATCAATTAACTTTAAAATGTTATCAATATGATTGCCTTTGGCTTCATAACTAGGCCAGCCAGTCAAACCTTCTGCAACTGGGTTCATGGATTCAATTTTGCAGTTGATATCTGTCGCAATTACGCCGTCTTTGAGTAACTTTAAGGTAATTCTATTTCGCTGTTTTTCTTGCTCTAATTTATTTTCAGTAATTGCTGTAGCAGTTATATCTTGCAGGATGATATTAATTGACGCCGAATCATCTTCATTAAAAGCGGATGCACGAAAATACTTTATTGAGTCATCAAGGCCAGTAAATTTGATTTCAGGAATAATTTCTTCATCATCATCGCAAGTATTTATTATGTGATGAAGTTTTATGATTTCGGACTGTTCAAAAATGAGTGAAAGTGGTGTGCCTAATGAATCTTGCTCATCCAGATTAAGCATGGAAGCAGCTGTAGAATTTAGTTGCACGATTGTGTCTTGCTCATCAATGCTTAGCAAACCAATCACAGCAGCTTGTAATATTGTATCTAGCTTGTTGTTTGCAGCTGGTTCATGTTCGACAACATCGATCTCTGGTAGGGCACCTTGTGAATTTTCAAACTCGATTAAGTTCTCGTGATCGAAATTTGTTTCTTCTAAAGAGTTTTTTAACGCAGTTGGTAACGCTTTTATATTTGCAGTTGACCATACCTCAACGTCATTTGAAAATAGTGGATTGTCTTTGACAGTTTGATCTAACAATTCAAAGTCTGTAGGTTTTCGAAGTAAAAATATTTTAATACTTTTGTCATGTTCAAGTATCCAGTTCACGACATGCAATGGTTCTTTCATGTGGTGACCTAAAACAATAACGCGGCTATCTATGTGCCCATCATGCAAAATGTCAGTAAGCTGTTGTTCACTTGCGAGATTTGATATCGCAAGTGGAGGTGGTGTGTGTCTACACAGGTAGGTCCAAAGGTCCTTACCAACATTTACTAATGAAACTTTAACCGCCATATTGGAAAGCTGATTAGTGCCGCCACTATGTGCTTGATTCGCACTCATCTTGTTGCGATAACGTTTGTCGATGGTTCTAATCACGTATTGAAAGATTTCCCATTAAATAAATTTTCTTGGGAGCTTGATTTGACGTATTGTCTGATCCATTGCCGCACCAAGCGCGAAGCACTGTCGTCTTCCTCCTTGACCTGGCGCATGAACTCATCACGTAAATCGCGAGAAATCCTTACTTGTAACAACGCAGAATCTTGGGGTTTTTTCTTTTCAGGTGGTGTCATTTAAATATCATTCGAATATCATGATATTAGTATGACAAAATTTAC
>JBCCEI010000124.1:0-5455 GCA_039030355.1 Pseudomonadota bacterium
GTACGGAGAAAGATGTTGCTCCTGGTTGTCCTCGTCTAGTCTGTGTCCTGGCAGCGGTACTGTTTCACATAATATTATAGCTACTAGATGGAATTTCAACGCATTCGTGGCTTGAATGTCGATGGCGTAGTCGGTCGCGAAACCATGATTGAGATTAATACCGCAGTAAATGATCGATCCACGCCATTGCTTTGGCGTCAGTCCAGTTGAGCATTAGCATTAGGAAATTATTATGTCGATGATTCTTGATGCATTAACGCGTGCCGAGCATGAACGCCAATTAGAAAATCAGCCTGATTTAAAATTTGTTAACCCAGTAAAGCCGAATAAAACAGATCCAAAAAAAATATGGGTATGGGTGGCATGCGCCTTAATTGCAAATGCATTGATATTATTTTTAGTGGTAAGAGCACTTACAAACGATGAAGGGAAGGATGCTCAACTCGTTAGTGAGGGCCAGCCGATAATTGTTGAAGAAAATATTTCTAGCGTAAATCAGTCAGCGCAGCAGAGTCAGCAAGCAGCGCCCATTACTACATATAACGAACCGCAACCTAGTGTGACCCCACAGGAAGTTGAACAAACAACTGTAGAACAAACTGAAGATTTGGATTCACGCCCGTTAGCGATGGAGGCGAATAATGTCGAAACGCCCGAAGTGGATCGACCATTAATATATGAATCCAAGCAAGCAGCTAGCAAACCTAAAAATCCAAAGCCACAACAAACTGCAAGTACGACTCAGTCGACTAAAAAAGGTAATGTATCTTTTTCAACAACTGAACTCAGTGCCGATGATGCGCTGCCAATCGTAAACACACCAAAATTACTGATCGATCAAGGTGTAGAGCCTTCAACACAAGTTCAATCAACAATAAATGCACCCAGCTTGCGAGATTTGCCAGAAAGCACACGTACAAATTTAAAGCAATACGAAGTGAATGTGCATGTATTTGATGATGAACCTATTCGCCGTTTTGTGTTGATCAATATGAATAAATATAAAGAAGGCGATCGAATTGCAAATAATGGCCCGTTGGTTGAACAAATTACTGCAGATGGTGTTGTTGTCGATTATGGCAGTGGTCGTGCATTACTTCCGCCTAAGTGATTAATTAAAATTTTAATACCGTAGTCTGCAAAATCATTTCAGTGCGCTAAACTGTGCATATGGATGTCCCTTCTCCTATTTCTTATCCAGGTGAATTAGCATCGGATTCTTCTGTTATCGCTGCAGTCGATTTGGGTTCGAACAGTTTCCACATGGTGGTGGCTCAGGACCAGCATGGCCAACTAAAAGTGGTTGATCGAATTCGCGAGATGGTGAGACTGGGTGCTGGCTTGAATTCTTCTGGTAAATTGTCCAAAGAGTCCCATGCGCGTGGTATTGAATGTTTACAGCGATTTGGTCAACGCTTGAAAGAAATGCATGCAAATTCTGTGCGTGTGGTGGGCACCAATACACTGCGTGTTGCAAAAAATGGCAAGGACTTTATTCAACAAGCTGAAGAAGCATTGGGTCATCCTGTACAAATAATTTCAGGCGTAGAAGAAGCGCGTTTAATTTATCAAGGTACTATTCATTCAATAACTGGCCCAGATGGAAAATGGCTGGTAACAGATATTGGTGGTGGCAGCACAGAACTCATTATTGGTGAAAATGGTGAGCCATTGTTGATGGAAAGTGTGCAAATGGGTTGTGTAGTATTAAGTGAAAAATATTTTGCAGATGGAAAGTTAGAGAAAAAGAAATTTAAAAAGGCATTGGTAGAAGCAAAATTACAACTACAGCCGATTGTTTCTGGATTGAAAAAGCATGAGTGGAGTCATGTGGTAGGTACCGCAGGTACGATTCGCACAATTGCAGAATTAATGCGTGAGCTTGAGTTGAGTGATCGCGGGATTAGTTTCAAAGGCATCAATGCCTTGATCACAAAGTTGCAAGAAGCAGAACATATCGACAATGTGAATTTTGAGGCACTGGCGAAAGAACGTAAACCAGTCTTTTCCGGTGGCGTAGTCGTATTAAAAGCTATATTTGAAGAACTAGGGATTAAAAAAATGATGACCTCAGATGGGGGTTTACGTGAAGGTCTATTGTTTGACCTGGCTGGTAGAATTCATCATCAAGATACACGTGACCGTACTGTATATTCCCTCATGCGACGATACCATGTCGATTTCAAACACGCGGGACAAATTAAAACGACAGCATTAAATTTATTAGAAAAAGTCGCTACTGTATGGAAAATTGATAATGAGATTGCTTATCAGTTTTTAATTTGGGCAGCGGATCTACATGAAATTGGGTTGGATATTGCACATTCAAAGTATCATCGTCATGGCGCATATCTATTAGATAATAGTGACCTGATGGGATTTTCTTGGAACGAGCAAAAATTGCTCGCATGTCTGGTAGGGAACCATCGACGCAAAATTAACAATGAATTAATAGAGCAACTTCCATCGCGTTGGCAAGAACAAGCCATGTATATGATTGTTATTTTGCGTATAGCGGTTTTGATTCATCGTGACCGAGTACCAAAAACACTTCCTGAAATAAAAGTTCGAGATGAAGATGGTACCTTATCTGTTCGCTTTAACAAAAAATGGTTGGATGAGCATCCACTTACTGTTGCCGAACTTGAACAAGAACAGAACTACCTTAAAGCATTAAGCATTAAAGTTAGTATTTAACGCGTGCGTGTTTGCTGAGCAATTCTTGCTGCGCACTATATATATTTGGCCCAAATGTAACTGGGTGATGTGTGTAGTTTCCATCTGATTGCAGAATCCAGGCTTGGCGATTATCTTTTAAGTAAGTTTCAAGTTCGTTGATTATGCGTTTGCGTATCACCATATCTTTTATCGGCCAACTTACTTCAACGCGGCGGAAGAAATTTCGATCCATCCAATCCGCACTTGAACAATACACTTTGGGGTCACCATCGTTATGAAAATAGCTAACCCTAGTGTGCTCAAGAAAACGACCAACAATGGATCGTACTTCGATATTTTCGGAAATACCTGCCACACCTGGGCGCAAACAACAGGTGCCACGTACAATCAGCTGTATTTTCACACCAGCACTAGAGGCGCGATATAAAGCCGTAATAATTTGTGGTTCTACTAAAGCATTTATTTTGGCAATTATTCTTGCTGGGCGCCCTTTATTAGCAAACTCAATTTCCTTGTTTATATTTTCAATGAGTGTTTTATACAAAGTAAACGGTGCCTGTAAAATGCTTTTTAACACTGGAACCTTAGTAAAACTGGTGAGTGATATAAATAATTCATGGGCATCAGAAGTAAGTTCTTTGTCAGCGGTAAACATGCCGTAGTCAGTGTAAAGGCGAGCTGTTTTCTCGTGGTAGTTGCCAGTACTAAAGTGTGCATAACGATTTAAATGTTCACCTTCGCGACGCACAACAAGAATCATCTTCCCGTGAGTTTTTTTACCGACAATACCGTATACAACATGGGCGCCAGCTTTTTGTAAGCGGTTAGCAAGTGAAATATTCGCAGCTTCATCAAACCGAGCCATTAACTCAATTACAACGGTGACTTCTTTGCCTGCCATCGCTGCACTAACTAAATTATCAACAATGGGTGAATTTGGGCCAGTGCGATAAAGTGTTTGTTTTATCGCAAGCACTTTTGGATCAGCAGCTGCTTGACGTACAAAATCAATCACTGGTGCAAAGGATTGATAAGGGTGATGTAATAAAATGTCTCCTTGTTGCAGCTGATTAAAAATATTTGTACCAATTGAAACTCGTTCGGGTAGTCCGGACGTAAATGGCGGATATTTAAGATCCATACGATCTACTAGATCATATGCTTGGCTGAGTCGGTTCAAGTTAACCGGGCCATTTACACGATATAAATCGACAGCACTAAGTCCAAACTGGTGTAGTAAATAAGAAACAAGTTCTTCAGGACAGTTACCTGCGACCTCAAGTCGTACTGAATCTCCGTAGCGTCTTGACGCAAGCTCACCTTCTAGTGCACGCATTAAATCATCAATCTCTTCATCATCAAGGAAAAGATCACTATTGCGTGTCAATCTAAATTGATAACAACCTAAAACATTTAAGCCATCGAATAATTCATTTACAAAGGCGTGCATTACAGAAGATAAGAAAACGTAGCTATCGCCGTCTTGTTTGTTTAATTCTTTTGGAAGATGAATCAGTCTTGTGAGTGAGCGCGGTGCTTGCACAATTGCATACTCACCTTCACGCCCAAATGCATCGGAACCATCTAGACGCACAATAAAGTTGAGTGATTTATTTATGATGCGAGGAAATGGGTGGGCTGGATCTAAGCCAAGCGGACTGAGTACAGGCTCGATCTCATTATGAAAATATTCACGTAACCATACACTTTGCTCGCGCGTCCAATGTTCTCGCGCTATAAAGTGAATATTTTCAGCTTCAAGTTCGGGTTGCAGCTCTTCATTAAAAACGCGGTATTGTTCGTTAACCAATGCGGATGCATCAGTATGAATTTGATTTAGCAATTCACGCGGGCCAATCTGATCAGCAGTGATATGCGCGATATCGAGTTCAATGTGTTGTTTAACACCGCCAACACGAATTTCAAAAAATTCATCCAAATTAGTACAGGAGATACATAAGAACTTTAAACGTTCTAATAATGGCGTTGATTTATCACGCGCTTGTTCAAGCACGCGCGCATTGAACTTTAGCAAGCTCAATTCTCGATTGATATAGTTTTCAGCCAGGCTGAAATTACGCTCATCCATTTATTAGAATATGTGCGTTATAGGAGCCTCTATTATATTTGAATGGAATGCATATAAGTACTGCGCTTAGTCAGGTTTTGGCGCTAATTTATATTGTTTATAAGATTAATTTTTCCAATAGCACGATGCCCCAAGTAAGTGCGAAAAGCACCAGACTCATAAATACAGCAGCGGAAGCAATATCTTTAGCTTGTTTTGACAAAGGATGTTGTTCATCACTGATGCGGTCAACTGTTGCTTCGATTGCTGAGTTAATTAATTCTACAATTAGCACTACAAAGATTGGTAAAATTAATAACACGACTTGAGTCGGATTTTGACCAAGCAAAAATGCTACTGGTATCAATATAATTGCTGCAATCAATTCCTGACGGAATGCAGCTTCACTTTTCCATGCAGCACATATCCCGGCCATTGAATAAAAGAACGCATTGTAGATGCGTTTTATGCCATTTTTATTAGCTGGTGCCATTATTTTGTGTTTAACATTTTTGTAATGTTACTGTAATAAAATAGTATCAATACACGAGCTTATCGCAACAGATAAATATAAACGATGAAGAGAAGCATGAGATGAAGTCAATATTATTCATATTCTTAATGATGTTTTTGATTACAAAAAGCAGTTATGCAGATGAGAAACGTACAATCTATGATTTTGAATATGGAATTTTTAATCACGGCACA
>JBCCEI010000125.1:0-5406 GCA_039030355.1 Pseudomonadota bacterium
GGTGACTGGCATAGATGAAGTGGCTAACTCAGTGGTCATGACTGACCCAGCAACAGTGGCTGATCCAGAAGACGGGGAGTAGTCAGGGACTGTGCCGGATCCAGTGGCGCTGGTGGAACCAGAGACGGTTGGAAATCCAGCAGCAGAAGCGACGGAGCTGGCGACAGTGGTTGAGCCAGTAACAACGATGGGTGCCTGGCACTTGATCACGATTGGTTTCAGTTTGCGCGAGCAGAAATTCAAATGGGGCAGTGGTGGCGATTTTTAAGTGCAAATTTCGTTCATTTAAGCTGGCAACACCTTGGAATGAATGCGTTGGGTTTGGTGTTGATTTATGCACTTTTTCCTAATGTTATACCGTGGAATGCGTGGGTTGTTGTTTTGTTACTCTGTAGCCTGTCAGTAACATTTGGAATCTGGTTGTTTCATCCTAATATCGTATGGTATGTGGGTTTCTCAGGCGCATTGCATGGGATTTTAGTGCTTTTGCTGGTATTGGATTACTTAGCAAAACAACATCGCTTGAATATTTTACTGTTCATTGCTGTATTGGCTAAATTGTTGTGGGAAATTTTCATGGGGCCGATACCTGGAAGTGAGAGTACAGCAGGTGGACCAGTCGTTGTGCAAGCACATTTTTACGGTTTTATTGGTGGCTTGTTGATGTTCATTTTTCTCTTTATTTCTAATAAATATAAGAACTTATTAGTATGACTAAAAGTAATTTATACGATGAGCTTTATAGCGAGTATCATGCTATTAGTCGAAAGTTAATTTATCTCACAGTAGGCTTTGTGGCTGCGGTAGCAGGTGCAGTTTGGTTACTAAACATTGACATCAGTGGCAATCAATCAACGATTATGGGGGCGATGTTTATTATTTTGGCTGTCTTTACCTATCAGACTCCAGCTATTACATTTCGTTACTTGTGCAAAAAATATAAAAGTGATGAGGATAAAAGCATCATATTAGGGACGGATTCAAAAACTTTTCATGAGGCGGCAATGCAACATCGTTATAAATAGTCAAAATATCCATCTGACCATATTTAGTTGCTTATTATCGGTGCATACTGTCACAAAAATTGATCTATGCCTATGGTAGGTTTCAATCTAACGTATTCATTTTTAATGTGAATTTATGTATCAGCAAGGCTCACTTAAGCCAGCACATATAGAAATAATTTGACTAAATGATAGGAATTTTTCGCAAAAAGGCATTACGAAAATCGTTCTTTCCACGTGAGGACAGAGTAGATATCAATGATGATGTCTATATTAAGCGCGTAGGCCAAGCCACGTTGCGGTCACGACGTGGCAATATTAGTGACGGCGGTTTGTATGTGCTGATACCGGAGCATGATCTTGAGCGTGGCAAAAAAGTTGAAATTGTATTGGTAAGCAAAAATGGCACAATAAGACGCATCAGCAGAATGATGGGAATCGTAATACGTACTGATGAAGCTGGTGCAGCGATGGTGACATATAAAAAACAAGATATGAATAGCCAGCCCAACCTGCAGCGAGAGGAGCATCTACTACAGCAAGAATTTGGAGAGTTTTAGTACCACTGATTGATCAAATCTAGGCTGAAAGGCAGCTATACACAGATGAGCTGCAGTCTTTCATCCTACTCCCAGTCTTATAATACAGACTGTAGTTTCTCTCCTTCTGAAACTGACCCACGTTAAGGAATCCTGAACGTGGGTTTTTTTTGTCTTACTATTACCCATAATTTGTTTTGTACGCTTCACTGACAAAATCTATCTGTGTGTTAGCATCTTAAATATGAACGCATTACTACTAATTGCACATGGCAGTCGCAGACAAGCCTCAAACGAAGAAATTGAAACACTTGCGTGTAATTTGGAGCAACAGATGGGCGAGGAGTTTGAAATTGTTAAATGTGCATTTCTTGAATTAGCAGAACCATCCATTCCCGATGGTGTTTCAGCGTGTGTTGCTAAAGGCGCCAAGAATGTCACTGTTTTACCTTATTTTCTCTCTGCAGGACGGCATGTTGCTACAGATATACCAAATGAGATTGAGAAGGCGAGACAAGTTCATCCAAACATTGAAATAAAAACGACGCCTTATCTTGGTTCGGCAAAAGAAATTACTTCTATTTTACTAAGTCTTAGCAAACAGGCCTCTTAGTCAACCAATATTCTCCGTGTTAGATCTTTCTAGTTGCTGACTAAGCTCTAGTTCAGTTTGAGAGGTATAGGGAGAGTTTCTAATTTGGTCATGGATTTTCATACGGTAACGAACAAAGTCATCAACTTCGGTAAAATGCATAAATGGGTTGCCCTCAATTTCCTCTTTTAGCGTTGATGAAGTTTGCACGGCATAATTGTGACCTGGGTGTATCACAATTTCATTTGGCAAATCATCTTTAATACGTTTTAAGGTTGAATACATTTGTTCTGGATTGCCGCCATGCAAATCACATCGACCACAGCCAAATACGAATAAAGTATCTCCGGTAATGAGGTCATTTTCGATCCGATAACAAGCTGAGCCAGGGGTATGGCCAGGTGTATGCATTACTTCAATTTCCGATGTGCCAAGTTTTATATGATCACCACCATGGTGCAAATTTGGCTTAACTAAGTTTTCACCCCAAAATTCAGCTTCACTTTTTAGTAAATGCACTTGTGAATCGTATCTCCCTAACAATTCCTCAACACCATTAATGTGGTCATGATGACTGTGGGTAAGTAAAATGTCTGTAATGTTTACATCAAGTTTATTTGCATGCTCAATAATGGCATTCACATCCCATGCCGGGTCTACTACTGCTGCCGTTTTGCTGTTTTCATCTATCAGCAAATAAACAAAGTTTTCCATTGGACCTAGTTCCAATGCATGAATGCGGTGGCTGTGCGGTGTTGAAGGCATAATTTATTTAGTTTTCTTTATTAATGTAAATTGTATCAATCTTTAGGCATGCGAACACTAGAAGACTACATCGCGCATAATTTAAAAATTCTATCAATAGGGCTTAATCCCTCTACCATTTCCGTTGATCGTGGCTTCTACTTTGCCAATCCAAGAAATCGATTTTGGAGAGCTTTTAATGCAAGTGGGTTGGTAGAAGAGACGCTAACCCCGTCCGCTGAGGCGCATCGAAAGTTGTTCGCTCAATACAAAATTGGGTTCACTGATGTAGTCAAACGCCATTCTTCAATGGGAAAAGACTTAGTCGCGGCAGATTATAAGCAGTGGGTCCCTGATTTGCACAAAACGATAATGAAATATCAGCCAAAAATTTGTTGGTTTCATGGCAAAGTAGCAATGCAAAAATTTCTACAATACAGTGATTGTGAAGTGCATAAAGCAGTCTGGGGCTTGCAAAAAATTCGTCTTGGTCATTCTGTATTATTTGTTACACCTAATCCAAGCCCAGCTAACGCAGCGTATTCACTAGATGATCTCATTGAATGGTATCAGGCACTGTTTAGACTACATTGTGAGATCAACAAGTAATCGTTACACTAGTTTGATTAGATAATTCGCAAAGGGATATATAGCCAATGAAGTCATCAATAAATAACTTAATCTTCATGCTGATTTTGTCTATTTCAACTTTGTTAACGGTTTCTTCATGCACAAAAAATGCAGAAGTTAAAGATAATGATGCCAAAGCAAAAGCAGCGTTAGTAGGTGTGTGGAGGGGAGAAGGGAATTATTCGGGTGAAGAAGATGCAGGTTGGAGTGAAACCTGGAAAATGGTACGCCAGGCAGACGGTAAATATATCGTTGATTACTTAATTCTAAATGACAATGAAAAACTGTATGAGTTATCCAAGGATGAAGGAACTTGGTCTTATGAAAATGGAGCCTATCTAGAAGTAAATGGAAATGGTGATCAAGTAACGTATCAAGTGTATTCTGTGAAAGATGATTGGTTTGAATATAATATTCCTGAACGTGATGGCACAGCCAATATTCAAGAAAGTAAAACGGTAGATACCTATCAGTTACAAAAGCCGCCCAAAGGATATTCATTGGTTAGTTATGATCAACCCATTGATGTAGAAATTGAGAATGCGATCGGTGAAGCAGATGAAACGATCAAAAATGCTATTGAGAAAGCAGTAGAAGAATTAAAAAACTAATTACACTGATTAACTTTAAAAAATGTTTGGCTACCGTTCATTGGCCTTTGTCGGTTTAGCGCTATGTATTGCCTCCATGTTGTTTGCAGTATTGTATCTTGAGCGTACACTTTACTTAGATCCATGCCCGCTTTGTGTTTTAGATAGGGTAGTAATCATAGCGCTGGGTGTGGTGTTTTTATTTGCCTTGTTACATGGTCCACGTACAGTGTTTTCCAAAATTTATGGCGCAATTTGTATTTTGCTAAGTGCTGTTGGAATCGGACTTGCATCCAGACATATATGGTTACAAAACTTGCCCAAAGATCAGGTGCCGGAATGTGGGCCAGATTTGTATTACATGCTTGATACACTGCCCTTATTTGATGTTTTGCGCGAAACACTTACTGGTTCTGGATCTTGCGCAGATATCAGCTGGACTTTTTTGGATCTAACCATTCCTGAGCAAACCTTAATTTTATTTGTAATTTTGCTAATTTTATCCATTTTTCAGACATTACTTCCCCTAAAATCAAGCTAAAGCAGAGCTTCTGGTAATACTTGCTGCTAAAATCCGCGTCTTATTTGAATAATAAGTTAACGATTGTGAGTTCAACTGCAAAAGAAATTCATCCGATTCCAAATCGAATACCACCAGCAAGCAAACTTGTCGAGTTGCATGGTGATTATGGCACTACGGATTTTATCATGCGTCGTGGTGGGCACTTGCCAGAAGTGCATGTTGCATATGAAGCATGGGGCGAACTTTCCGAAACACATGATAATGCAGTTCTCGTGTTCACGGGCCTATCGCCTTCTGCACATGCGTGCTCTTCAAAACTAGATTCAACACCTGGGTGGTGGGAGTATATGATTGGGCCTGGCAAACCAATTGATACGGATCGATTTTTTGTTGTCTGTGTAAATTCACTAGGAAGCTGTTTTGGATCTACCAGTCCGAATTCTATTAATCCGATTACGGGGCAACAATACTGTTCTGAATTTCCTGAACTTACCATCGAAGACATAGCTAAAGCAGGACACCATGCCATGCAAGAACTGGGTGTGGATCATCTGTGTGCGGTAGTCGGTGCTTCTATGGGTGGTATGTCTTCACTCGCATATGCATTGCAATTTCCAGATGAACTAGATTATTTGGTAACCATATCTGGTGCTTGTCGTTCACTGCCACTTGCGATTGCGATGCGTTCTTTGCAACGCGAGATTGTAACATGTGACCCTGACTGGAAGGACGGATGTTACGAGCCGGATGAAGAACCTAAACGAGGCATGGTACTAGCACGTAA
>JBCCEI010000126.1:0-5303 GCA_039030355.1 Pseudomonadota bacterium
AAACTCATATTCCACTTCGACTCCACCACTAATGGCTTTATAATCTTTTTCTGTTGAATAACCAATGCTGGGCGCAATGGTAAACTTCTCGCCAAAATATTCTGCGCCTATACTGAAATCGTAACGTGTGTCATCAATTGTGGCACCGCTCATGACTACAAGCGGATCACCATTTGCATCTGGACGAATAAACCATGGTGATGAACCACTCATATCGTCATAAACAAAGCCCGTGGTAATCTGCCATTTATCATTCAATGGGTAAAGAAACTGCAACTGAGCAACATCAATCTCATAGCGATCTCTATCCCCTGCTTCAGGTGCCGCATCGCCACTTGGAATGGAGTCTTCATCGTATCGAGTGTAAGCAAAAGATAGCTTTGGCTCGTTTGCAGCAACTGCCGCCTTAGCAGTTGAACTGATGCCCGGAAGCGCCATGGCTGCTGAGGTTAAAGCGGCTAAAGCAGGACTGATTCCGCTAGGTTTTTTATTCATGTATTTTGTTGATCTTTTCAGACTACTTTGAATTTTAGTTACAACCGCAACCCCCGCCACCGGCACCATAACCACCGTTGGAACCTTCTTTACTAAAGTAGACATGTTCTTGTAGTTGGCCCATGAGTGGATCTGGCTCCCAAGCCATTTCTTGTTTCGCCAAAATACCACGTTCCCATGGATTAACCGAAGTGCAAGCAGAAGTTAGAAAAGAAACAATGACGATGCTTAAAACTATTTTCATACTACTATTTTAACTTCTATTTATATTTACAGATTTACTCAGCAATGAGCTTTTCGATTTCTACTCTAAGCTTTTCAATATCACCTTCTTTAAATGCAGCATGTACATATTTAACAACACCATTTTTATCAATTAAATATGAAGTGGGCATTGCTTTAACACCAAACACGCCTGGCAATACGCCCTTAGGGTCTTTCGCAATTGGAAACCCAACAGGATGTTTTGCTAAAAACTTTCTGGCATCATCGGTATTTTCATCAACATTTATCGCTACAATTTCAAAATCGCTAGTGCCTATTTCTCTGCGCAGATTATCGTACTTTGGAAAAGACTTTAAACATGGAGGGCACCATGATGCCCAAAAGTCGATTAGTACAACTTTGCCACGATAATCTTCAACTGCAACATTCTTTGCCCCATCAATTGTGCGCGCCTTGAAAGATGGCACTGTGTCGCCAACTGAAATTGCAAATACATTGAATGGTAGGAATACAAATAAGAATAGTGCCAACTTACTATGAATATGTTTCTTCATGTTTTACCTCTAACGATAATTTTTTAAATTGGTACTCACAAAGAATTAGACCAATTTAATTTCTATTTGTTATGTTGCGTTTCGGCCTTAGCAAACGATGCAACGCAGCGCACACTAAAGTAAAAATGTTTATATGGAATTATTGGACAATCATGCATATAAATAACCCGATAACGCACTGAATGGGTTCAAATTTCGGACTAACTCGTTCAATTTAGTATATGTTTATACAAATATCTAAATTGTGAAAAACAAATGAATCTCCAACTCCAGTGGCAATCATTGTTAGCAGCACTATACAAGCTACGGAGCCAAGCAAACTGCCATTTATCTGAGAAAATGAACGCTTTATCTCAACTAAAGGGTTTTGAAATATTTAAGTGAAGAAATGAAAAGTAAGTGCAAAGAAAAGATATCACACAGGCACAAACTTACCTGTGTGATGACTAGTTAGGGGCTTAACTACTCGCGTTTATGGCCTGATCAAGATCAGCGATAATATCTTCTGCATCTTCCAGCCCGATCGATAACCTAACCACATCTGGTCCAGCACCAGCAGAAATTTGCTGTTCTTCAGTTAATTGTCGATGTGTAGTCGAGGCTGGATGAATGATCAATGAACGTGTATCGCCAATATTGGCTAAATGTGAAAGTAACTTACAATTACTAACTACTCCAAGACCCATATCATAACCACCACTCACACCAAAGGTGAATACGGAACCTGCACCACCTGGGCAGTATTTTTTTGCCAGTGCATTAAATTCGCTATCCACTAAGCCTGCATAAGAGACCCAGCTTACTTTCGAGTTACCTTGTAACCACTTTGCAACTTGCAATGCATTATCAGCATGTTTTTGCATACGCAGTGGCAATGTTTCTGCACCCGTAATTGAGAGGTAGGCATTCATAGGCGCCATACTAGGCCCTAAATCTCTGAGTCCCACCGCAATACAAAATACTGCGTAGGCCATGTTGCCAAATGTTTCGTAGAACTTTAACCCATGGTAGGCCTCACAATTTTCAACCAGGCCAGGAAATTTATCATTTTGAGACCAGTCAAAATTACCACTATCTACCACTACTCCACCCATGGCATTGCCATGCCCTGATATAAACTTCGTAGTTGAGTGCACAACGATGTCGGCACCGTATTCGATGGGCCTACAAAGCGCAGGTGATGGCAAGGTGTTGTCAACAATGCATGGAATACCTGATTCGTGTGCAATGTTTGCAATTGCCTCAATATCACAAACCACACCTCCAGGATTCGCCAAACTTTCAGTGAATACTGCTTTGGTTTTTTCATTTATCGCTTTTCGAAAATTATCCGGATCTATTGGATCAACAAAATTTACCTTCCAACCAAATTTTTTAAATGTATGGCCAAATTGTGTAATTGAACCTCCATAAAGTTTATTTGAAGCGACAAATTCATCGCCGCTGCTCATAAGTGCAAATAATGCGAGCAGTTGAGCTGAATGCCCAGAGGCCGTACACACCGCTGCTACACCACCTTCCAAACTTGCCATGCGATCCTGAAATACAGCCACGGTTGGATTGGTTAAACGTGAATAGATATACCCAAATTCCTGAAGACCAAATAATGCCGCGGCATGATCAGCATCTTTAAATACAAACGCAGTGGACTGGTGTATCGGTGTGCCACGAGCGCCGGTTGACGCGTCGGGCGCTGCTCCAGCATGTATTGCGCGGGTAGAAAACCCTTGTTGCGATTGATTACTCACTTATTCTCCTAGGTGATATAAAAATTAAATGAATTGAATGATGCGTACATACGGCCTAGGCACTAAAAGTACCATTGGCAGTTAATTTAGTTGTCTTAGAACATTATGCCTTGCAAATACCATAATTAAAATAGGTGTATAAACGTATTCAAAATGTTCAAGCAACATTGAAAATCATTTTCTATTAGTTGAGATTTTTCTAAAGAACTTGAATTCCGATTACATGACCTAGTAGCGCACGGTAATACGACTTTGTATTGTACTATTATGCAATTGAGAAATACTTCTTATTTACAAAGACATGAGCACTATTCCATCAACTAGCATTAGCGATTCCAGTGAATCAGTAACTAAACTTGCAGCACCCAAAAAAGTGCTCAAGGACACTTATGACAAGGTAATTGCTGCGTTGAAATGTAATGAGAAATTAATCTTAATTACTGGTAACACAAGCAAGGGTAAAACTGCTTTATTACATACTATATGCAAAGATATATCTTTAGAAAATCGTGTCATCTCATTAGCTGGCAAAGATATTCCAGAGAGAAAAGATGACTATAATGAATTAAATGCTATATCAGATTTCATTTTAGAGTCTACAGACTTAAACGATAAGCTTGTTGTTACATTGGATGATGCACATCTTTTCCCAGTGGATTTTCTAAACAAATTATTTGCGTCAAATAAAAGAAACTCAAATAACAGTCATGGATTACACTTTATTTTAACAGGGCGCCAAAATTTTAAGGATCAACTTCTTGCAATTGACACAGTGAATGCTGATGACCTCGTCCATTGTACAATGGATACTTTTACTGAAAAAGACATAGAAAATTTTGCAAAAAACAAAACCTATAAAATTTCGTCTAATATAAAAAATCTCAACTTTACAGCCGATTCACTCAAACGATTAGCAGAGTTTATAGAATCTGACAAAGAGGTATTGGATGTTATTTTAGAGTGGTGTGCCGCACTAGCGAAGAAGGATCAGTTAATCGATATCAATCCAGAAACGATATCACGCGCATGCGAATTTACTCAACAGTTTGCAGGAGACAGAAATTTAAGTCTGGCAGACGCATACCCTCCTTCTCATGAAGTATATAAGTTTATTAATGATTTAAAGTCTATAGAAACACAAAATCAAGATCTTGAAACCCAATCAAGTCACTTTGATACAGAAAGCATTTCTATAGATGATGAAAAAAAATCAGCCACAATTCCAACAATCAAACAGAGCAAGGAGCTCTCCCAAGATAATAATCAGGGTCAGGTAAAGAGCAAAGAAGTCTCAACATCAACAGAAGAAAATTCCTTATCAATCAACTGGACTCCAGCTACCACCAAAAAGGGAAATTCCTCTAAGAAATCGCTTCCAACTGTTATTGGTGTAATTTCAGTATTGTTGATTGGTTTTATCGTATTTATCGCTAGCAAACTTCATACTGACACAAATTTAGACAACTCAAATATAAATAAAGTAGCAAAAGAATCACCTGACAGAATTGTTGTGAGCGAAAATTTCATCCATGAAGAAACTAATAGCAATACTAAAACTCAGAAAAAAGCTAAAGAAACTGTTTTAGACATCCAAGGGAAAGAAATTAAAAAACCATTTGTAGCACCACTTATTTTAGGTGAAATAATAGAGCCCAAATTAACTACCAACTCATCTGAACAAGATATAAAGGAAGTTGACGATGAAACAACTATTGACAACCTATTAGTATTGGCCGAAGAACAGCTTAATAATAAACAATTAACCACACCTATAGGAGCGAATGCTCTAGAAACGTATCAAAAGATATTAGCAAAAGAACCAGGCAACAAGTTAGCAATTGATGGAGTTAAAAAAGTTCATGATACGTATATGAACTGGGCCGAGTATTATAAGCATAATGATCAAGAAAAGGCTGAACGATTTTATAGCAAAGCACTTGAAATTTACCCTGATAATAATGCTGCGCTCGCAGGATTAAACTCAATCCAAAATCAAATAAGTACTAGTATTCCAATGGCCATGGATAATCAAAGTGATGTGGTTAAACAAGACGCCATAGCAACTGATGAAATTCAGAACTTACTTTTTAAAGCAGATGAAAATATGTCACAAATTGAAGGCGATATTGGTAGGAACGAACGAAATTATAAACTTTTTCAAGAAACCCAGACTGCATACCTAGATGTACTTCAATTAGACCCACAAAATCAACATGCGATGCAACGTTTATCAACTTTGGTACATCATTATGAAGAGTGGGCCGAGCAACAAACGGAGAAC
>JBCCEI010000127.1:0-5276 GCA_039030355.1 Pseudomonadota bacterium
CAAGGAATCTGTCATTTAGCACCAATTAAAACAAGGACATAAGCTATGCATGTGGCAAAAAAGTATGTGGCATTGAGTGCAGCACCTTTTAAATGATGAAAAACATCTTACGAAAAGAGTATCGCTGAGTATGAGTCTAAGTGCACGCTGGTGAAGTGCTTAGTGCCGTCAAAAAAATATAATTTTATACGTAATTAGGCTGGCGTTGTTTCTTGTTTTTCTTTTTGGCTGTTTAACATTTCTGCTTCAGCGAGTCTTTTCTTTGTGGGCCAAGCTTTAATGACAGCATTAACTAATGTGGCCAAAGGTATGGCAAAAAACACACCCCACAAACCCCAAATACCACCAAACACTAGTACTGCAGAAATGATGGCGACTGGATGCAAATTAACAACCTCAGAAAACAATAGCGGCACCAAAATATTGCCATCTAAAAACTGAATAACGGTATATGCAATAAGCACATAAGCAAAATCAACACCAAACCCCCATTGAAAATACGCAACAAATGCAACCGGAATGGTTACAACCGCAGCACCTACGTACGGAATTATGACCGATATACCTACTAAAAAAGATAGTAACATTGCATATTGCAAACCTAAAAATACAAACGTCACATAAGTTACAGACCAAATTAAAAAAACTTCCAAAAATTTACCACGAATGTAACTGGCAATTTTTTGATTTACTTCAAACCAAACTTCGTTTGTAAGCTCACGATCTGTTGGCAAAAAACCTTCTAACCAATTTAAAATCTTCTCTTTGTCTTTTAAAAAGAAAAACACAAGCAATGGAACAAGAATCAGATAAACCATGATCGTTAATAAACCGACAACGGATTCTAATGGTTGACTAATAAAGTTATGCCCTAAAGAAATTAACTGTGAACGAATTGACCATATAAGTTCGGTAATTTGTTCTTCAGTAAAAATTTGCGCGAGACTTGGATAACGATCCGGCAGTTGCATAATAAGGCTCTGCCCTTGTGAGATCATATTGGGTAGCTCACGAAAAAATTGTGTGAGCTGTTGGGATAGTTTTGGCAACAGACCAAATATGAGAATTAACAATAATGCAATAAAAGCTGAAAACACTAAACCAAGCGCAAGAAATCTTGGGATTTTCCCACGTCGAAGAATTTCGACTGCGCCATCTAATACATATGCGATGACAATACTAGCAAGCAAAGGTGCGAGCAAATCGCCCGCAAATATAACAATTGCAAAACCAACAATAATGAATAATGCAAGAATGACCACTTGTGGGTCTGAGAAATGTCGCTGGTACCAGTTTCTTATGTATTCAATCATCTTAGATAATATTTGAACTCGAAATTTAGATTACACGCTTTATGAGATTTACTTTACTGCAACTCCTATATCTGGATGCAATCTACAGATAAAAAAAGCTGAGCACTAAATCTTAGTCCCCCACGGACTGGTCATGAATGAATTCTATAAAAAGTTGATCGCTTAATCGTTTGGGCTACAATAGCCGCGCGCATAATCTAGCAACTGTTCCATTGCGTGAAGACGAAATTTTTGTCTTTGGCGCACAAATGAAAATGGTCTTTCAAGCGGAGGAGCAAGATCAACCTTAAGCAAACTATCAAGCTTGAGTTCTTTTTCGATTGTGACATTAGAAACAATCGATACACCCATACCTGCTTCAACAGCACCTTTGACAGATTCAGGACTTCCGAGCTCAAGACTTAAATTGAGATTATTTCTATCTAAACCTTGTGCAACCACATAATCCATAATCACTTCACGTGTTCCCGAACCCTCCTCACGACAAATGAATGGGTAATGCATCAACTCATCCATGGAAATAGAACTTCGATTTGCCAGTTCATGGTCCTTTGGAAGTATGACTACTAGCGAATCCTTGCGACACTCTTCTACCAGTAAGTTTTTATTGGTGACCGGTCCTTCAACAATACCTAGATCGATCATACTATTTTCGATCATCGACACGATTCCTTCGGTGTTTGAAACTTTAAGGCGCAACTGAATATCAGGATATTGTTTGGTAAAGCCACTTAATAAACTAGGCAACATATATTCAGCAATCGTAGTACTGGCCCCTAACGTTAATACACCACTTACATCCCCAGTCAACTCCTTGATAGAGTTTTCCATTTCTGCATACAGTTCGAAAATTTCTTCTGCGTATTCATAGGATTTTCGCCCCGCTTCCGTGAGTGTTACGCGATTGTGGGTACGATCAAACAGGCGAGTATTAAAATGCTCTTCCAATTGACGTACTTGAAACGTCACCGCCGGCTGGGTCATGTGTAATGTTTCTGCTGCTTTAGTGAAACTAAGCAATTTTGCTACGGTGTAGAAAACCTGTAATCGTCGATCCGCCATGGAGACCTCTTTGAAGTCTAATTGATTTTTTTTATGACTACAGAGTATAGCACCAGAAACCCGCGGAAAGTCTCATGAAATTTTCGCTCTTGAGACCCTATATATACTTAAGAATTGTTATAAAACAAGCACATATAGAGTTCACAGTTTTGCCAAAATATTTTAATACCGCATTGGTTTGTCGTTATTATGCGCCCGCTTAGCCTTTCATGAGATAGGTTTATCACCTTTGTGGGCTCAAATTTTGCTAAAATTATCAAAACCAATTGGATTTTTATTAACCATGATTGCAAAAATTCTTATCTCGTTAAGCCTGACACTTTTGCTGTGCACTGCAGCTCTGGCGGGTCCTGTATACAAATGGACAGAAGATGGTCGGATTATTTATAGCCAAACACCACCTCCACCAGGTATCGAATTTGAAGTTGTTTTTGAAGAAGACATTGGCAAAAAAAGCACATCTGTAGCAAAAGTTGATTCAGATTCAAGTGGCGGTACCAGCACATTTGAAGAACGACGTGATGCACGCAAACAAAATGAGGCTGAAAAAAAAGTGCTTGAGGAAAGTAATAAAATTAAAGCTGAAAACTGTGCCATTGCAACCAAGAATATGGAATCTTTAACCAGTCGCGGTCAAGTTACAATCAAAGATGGTGACATTTACCGCAAACTGACTGAAGAAGAGCGTCAATCAAAAATTAACGAGACCAAAGAACAAGTATCCGAGTTCTGCAGCTAGTGTTAATTATCCTAAACTGACTCCTACTAAACTGATCCTAGTAAAAGGGTGAGTTATACTTTTATTATTGCCTGTTGAAATCACTCACAGTAGTACTGATTAAAGTAACTTCTTGTTACTATGTGATTTAGTTTATCAAGTTACTTATGATTCCCAAATAAATCTCCTATGCGTGTCAGCCAGTTCTTTCTCTCTACCCTAAAAGAACCCCCAGCAGATGCAGAAGTCATCAGTCATCAGCTCATGTTAAGAGCTGGAATGATCCGACGTTTAGCTGCAGGCCTCTATACCTGGATGCCAATGGGGCTACGCACATTACGCAAAGTTGAAAACATTATTCGCGAAGAAATGAATAAGTCTGGTGCAATAGAAGTGTTGATGCCTTCCATTCAACCATCCGAACTCTGGCAGGAATCGGAACGTTGGGATCAATATGGACCAGAATTATTACGTTTGCATGATCGACATAATCGTGAATTTTGTTACGGACCTACACATGAAGAAGTGATTACCGATTTTGTGCGCAAAGAAATTCGTAGCTACAAACAACTTCCAGTTAATTTTTACCAAATACAAACTAAATTTCGCGATGAAATACGCCCACGCTTTGGCGTGATGCGTGCCCGTGAATTTAGCATGAAAGATGCATATTCATTTCATCTCAGCAAGGAATGCTTAGCGAAAACCTATCAAATTATGTTCGATACCTACCAAAATATATTTACGCGACTTGGCCTGGAGTTTCGAGCAGTGGAAGCAGATACAGGTAGCATCGGTGGAAATGCATCGCATGAATTTCATGTGCTAGCAGAATCGGGAGAAGATGCCATTGCATTCTCAAACAAAAGCAATTACGCAGCGAATGTTGAATTGGCACCGGTCAACAAAGTTAACGACACCCCTACAACTCAAAAAGAAAATAAGTTAGAAAAAATTGCTACGCCAAATCAACATACGATTGAGGAAGTCTGTGCTTTTTTGCAAGTTGATGCCAGTCAAATCGTTAAAACTCTCATTGTTATAGGTGAGAACGACACCTTGATAGCATTAGTGCTACGCGGTGATCACGAATTAAATGCTGTTAAGGCACAAAAATTAGCTGATGTTGCTGATCCATTGGAATTCGCCTGCGAAAAAGATATTCAAGATCAACTTGGCTGTAAGCCAGGGTCTATTGGACCCTTAAATTTAAATTGTACAATTTTAATTGATCATGCCGCAGCAGAACTCGCTAATTTTGTTTGTGGCGCTAATGAAGATGGCTTTCATCATAAAGAAGCAAACTGGCACCGCGATTTTAATAACTTCGATTACGACACAAGTGTTGATATACGAAAAATTATTGAGGGCGATGCCAGTCCAGATGGTGAAGGCTCTGTATCCATCAAGCGCGGCATAGAAGTAGGCCACATTTTTCAGCTTGGCGATAAATATAGTCGTGCACTCAAGGCCAGTGTACTAGGTGATGATAGTAAAGAACAAATTTTAACAATGGGTTGCTATGGGATTGGTGTAACACGTGTTGTTGCGGCCGCTATCGAACAAAATTTTGATGAACATGGCATCATATGGCCACAAGCTATTGCACCCTTTGAGCTTTCGCTTATTGCAGTGAATATGAAAAAATCTAATCAGGTGCAAACAATGTGTGAGCGCTTGTATTCTGAAATCCAAGATACTGGTATTGAAGCTCTTTTTGATGATCGTGAACTACGTGTTGGACTATTGTTTAAAGATCATGAGTTGATAGGTATACCACATCGTATTGTTGTAAGTGATCGAGGCCTTGAACAGGGCAACATAGAATATAAAGGTCGTGCAGACACAGAAGCACAAACTGTTCCCGTTGATGAGATTATTCCATTTCTTAAAAATAAAATTAAAATATAATTTAATTCTTAATTAAAAATTGAAACTAATTTCACGGTGCGATGATCAAATTGGCAGTTATAAAAACCTATAGTGGTGAATTATATAATCCAGGTATAATTTAGTTTATATTTTATTGGCAGGTCACAGCATGTTTAAAACTTTTTTAATGTTTTCATTTAGCACTTTTCTAGTATTCTCACTTGCAGCATGTGCGGGCGTGAAGCTAACGCACGGTGGCGAAAAAGCGCGTGTGCTCAGTTCAGGTGAAGTTACTAACTGCCAAAAACGTG
>JBCCEI010000128.1:0-5229 GCA_039030355.1 Pseudomonadota bacterium
CATGGTTCATTACGGCCGATTTTTTTGTTTGTGCGTTTAAATGGCTCTTGCTTTACCTGCTCATCAGGTTGTGGTGAACCTGCTTGTTGCTCTGGATGTAAAATATCATCTGCATCGGCATGTTGATATTGAACATTATCCGGTGCTTGTTGAGCTGCCTCCATTGCCTTGATTTCCTCTAAGGTTGGCAACTCGACTCTAGATAACACAGAAATGGTTTCATGCTTAATTTGTTCTAATAACTCTTGGAACATGCTGAATGCTTCACGCTTGTATTCCTGTTTAGGGTTTTTCTGCGCGTAGCCACGTAGGCCAATACCCTGGCGCAAATAATCCATCGCAGCCAAGTGTTCTTTCCAACGGTGATCCAATACATCCAGCATGATCTTTTTTTCAAGTCTGCGCATGGTTTCAGGACCAACACGGTCTTCTTTTTCCTGAAATAATTTGGCCATACGCTCATGGATACGTTCGCGTATCTCCTCTTCTGCAACACTATCATCTTCATCTAACCATTGCTGTACCGGGAAAGACAGTCCAAAATCCTTATCCATCGATTGCGTTAACGACTCAACATCCCATTGTTCATCCATACTGCCCATAGGCACATACTCACTTATTGCACCATCAATTACATCTTCTCGTATTGCTGCTAAATTTCCTGAAATATCTTCCTCTTGCATGAGATCCCGACGTTGTTCATACACCACCTTACGTTGATCGTTTGCAACGTCATCATATTCCAACAAGTTTTTACGAATATCAAAATTATGCGCTTCAACTTTTCGTTGTGCATTTTCAATAGCTTTAGAGACCCATGGATGCTCAATGGACTCACCTTCATGCATACCAAGCTTTTGCATCAGACCACGCACCTTATCTGAAGCAAAAATTCGCATTAAGTTATCTTCCATTGATAGATAAAATCGACTTGAGCCAGGATCACCCTGTCGTCCTGCACGCCCTCGCAATTGATTATCAATTCTTCTCGATTCATGCCTCTCAGTACCAATGATATGTAAGCCGCCCGAGTTGATGACCGCATCATGACGCTGTTGCCAATCAGACTTAATTTTTGAGGATTCGCTGCTACCAATGTCTTCGCCCTGTTCCTGTAGCTCCGCATCTAAACTACCACCTAAAACAATATCGGTTCCACGTCCTGCCATATTGGTCGCAATGGTAACCTTACCCGGTCTTCCCGCATGCGTGATGATGTGTGATTCTTTTTCATGCTGCTTGGCATTTAATACTTCATGTTCAATTTTCGATTTTGTTAACACATTTGAAATGAGCTCAGAAGATTCAATCGAAGTAGTACCCACCAAAACAGGCTGACCACGTTTGGCACAATCTTTTATGTCTCCGATGATTGCATCATATTTTTCATTTAGTGTGAGGTAGACCAAATCACCCATATCGTTTCGTACCATATCCCTATGCGTAGGGATAACGACAACTTCCAAACCATAAATAGATTGAAATTCAAATGCTTCGGTATCTGCTGTACCTGTCATGCCAGATAATTTGTCGTATAAGCGAAAGTAATTTTGAAAAGTGATTGATGCTAGCGTTTGGTTTTCATTTTGAATTTTTACACCTTCTTTAGCTTCAACTGCTTGGTGCAATCCATCCGACCAACGTCGACCTGGCATTGTGCGACCGGTGAACTCATCTACGATAATCACCTGACCATCTTGAACAATATAATCTACATTTTTTTGAAATAATGCATGCGCACGTAATGCAGCATTAATATGGTGTAATAAACTAATATTAGCTGAATCGTAAAGTGATTCTCCTTCACCAAGCATGTTTTGCCCCGCAAGTAATTCTTCGATGTGCTGGTGACCATCCTCTGTCAAATAGATCTGTTTGCTTTTTTCATCAACACTATAGTCTCCTGGGCCATCCTCTTCCTGTTGCGCAGATAACTTTGGAACAAGTTTATTTATAGCCATGTAGGTTTCAGAATTTTCACCAGTGGGGCCCGATATAATAAGTGGTGTGCGCGCCTCATCTATCAGAATTGAATCAACCTCATCGACTACAGCAAAATTCAAATCTCGTTGTACGCAACCTTCAATTGAAAATTCCATATTGTCGCGCAAATAATCAAAACCAAATTCATTATTAGTTCCGTAGGTGATATCTGCCGCATAAGCTTGTTGTCGCTCTTCATGCATCATTCCCCCTGTAACTACGCCGACAGACATTCCCAAGAATGTGTAAATCTGCCCCATCCATTCAGCATCGCGTTTAGCTAAATAATCATTCACCGTCACAACGTGTGCGCCTTTTCCAGATAAGGCATTTAGGTACACGGGCAAGGTTGCAACCAGTGTTTTACCCTCACCGGTACGCATCTCTGCGATTTTGCCATCATTCAATACCATGCCACCTATGAGTTGCACATCAAAATGTCGCATTTCCAAAACTCGACTTGCTGCTTCCCGCACGGTCGCAAAGGCATTCGGAAGAATTTCTTCTAATTTACTTCCATTTGCTAGCTGTGATCGAAATTCTTCTGTTTTGTTTTTTAATGCTTGGTCGTCTAAAGACTTATAATGATCTTCAAGCTCATTAATCTTTTTAACAGCTTTACTGTATTGATTTACAAGCCGTTGGTTACGACTACCAAAAAGCTTTTTTGTAACCTTTTGAAACATACTATTTAGACTGAACGTGACTTAGGGTTGGATGGCGAAATTTACAAAACCCGCCAATAATGGTTCGGAAAAATAAAATTGTTGTTTTAGATTAAGAAGCAAGCTAAGAATTATACACTAGCTCGAATCAAAGGGAGAACAAGTATACTACTGTAGGAGTAAAATATGGCCTGGCAGATTTGATACCAGGTATATGTTATTCAAGAGCTTTACTTACTCAACAAACTTCATAGGATCAATACGCACACCGTCTTTGATCACTTCGAAATGCACATGTGGCCCAGTAGATCGTCCAGTACTGCCAAGCTTTGCAATCACCTGTCCGCGCTTGATGGCTTCACCTACTTGAACGAGAATCATCTGATTATGACCATATCGTGTTACGTAACCATTTCCGTGATCTATCTCAACTAGATATCCATAAGCGCCTTTTTTACCTGCTCTGGTTACCACTCCGCCTGCAACAGAGACTACATCAGTTCCAGCCTTGCCGGCGAAATCTACGCCTCGATGATGTTCGGTTTTACCAGTGAAAGGACTAGTGCGCTTGCCAAAATAAGATGAAATCCAGCCATGTATGACAGGCCTGCCTTGTGGTCTCGTTTCTTGTTCTAGCTTTTCATCAATTAATAGGTCATTAAGTACATTGAGTTGATGCTCACGATTTTCGATCTCTGCATTTAATCGAGCGAGCACTGCATCGATTTCCATATCAACATTTTGATCATCATCTAATGGTGCTTCCACACCACCAACACCAGGCACAGTATCAAAACTAAATTCTTGTGTATCAAGACCAGCCATATTTACGAGCATATTTCCTAATGCGTCAATGCGATTGATATGCGCTTGTAACAATCCTACTTTCGTGGTTAGTGCATCCACATGTGTTTCACTCTCGCGCTTTGCCACTTGCAAACGCTCTTGCTGAAAACTCACATCTGCTTTCCATTCATTTAATATTGACTTATGACCAAAAGCAATACCTAAAATATATCCGCCACTTAATAATACTGCTGAGACGGCGATGACTGCCAATGAGAGTACAAACTTATTCCAACCACGCATGGGGCTACTTGCATAAACATGATTTGTTTGCGGACGTGGAAAAATGATAATGTTCATCTTAATTCTTTATAATTATTCTAAAGCACTTGCTTCACAATTTGCTGTTTCGACATTTGATACATCCATGTAAAAATATCTGATGCAAAAATTCTCTTCATACATCAGTGCTGATCTACAAAAAAAAGCTAAACTGCTTAATAGACTCACATTGAGTATAAGAACGCAGTTACCTGAAGACCTAGCCAAACACTGTTGGGTTGCAAGTATCGATAATCGCACCCTTATCATAGTCACTGATGACCCTAATCGGGCGAGCATCATTCGATTCCAGCAACGAGAGATATTAAAGCAGCTGAATCAAGAGCTAAGTCTTACTGTAAAGGAATACTTGAATCAAATAAAGGTTAAAATAAGTAACTTTATTAGTGGCGCAAACCACCCGATGAAGGCCCAATATTTAAGCCAATATAGCGCTCAACACATCAGGAGCACTGCCTGCAATATCAAGGACTTAGAGTTACAAAAAGCCATGCAAAAGCTGGCTGACCGGTGCGCAAAATAGATTCGAATTTAATTGATTTTCACTTACCAAATATCGCCGATATTGGTGATTGGTTTTACTGGTTTAGGTGAGTAAACGGAAAACGTTTTAAGAGCTGGCACTGATTGGGCGACTGTAGAAAATAGGTACATCTTCAGCATCGTCTTCAAATGTCACCTCTTCCCAAGCATCCGTTACTGAAACAAGGTGGCGTAATAATTTATTATTAAGTGCATGTCCAGACTTATAACCACTGAACGCTCCAATTAAGCTGTGGCCCAGTAAGTACAAGTCTCCAATAGCATCAAGAATTTTATGTTTTACGAACTCATCTTCATAACGCAACCCGTCTTCATTCAAAATACGGTGATCATCAACCGCAATCGAATTATCTAAGCTGCCACCTAGGGCAAGATTTTTGGAACGTAATGTTTCAAAGTCTCGCATAAATCCAAAAGTACGAGAGCGAGAGACTTCTTTTACAAACGAAGTAGTTGAAAAATCAAGTTCTGCTTTTTGCGGACCAGCTTGAAAAACAGGGTGATCAAAATCAATGGTGAAGCCAACTTTAAAACCATCAAAAGGATCAAAGCGTGCCCACTTATCATCTTCTTTTATTTCAACAGCTTTAGTGATGCGAATAAATTTCTTCGGTGCATTTTGTTCTATGATTCCAGCAGATTGCACCAAGAAAACAAATGGTCCAGCACTGCCGTCCATTATAGGTACTTCAGGTGCACTTACATCAACATATGCATTGTCGATACCTAGACCAGCAATAGCAGAAAGCAAATGCTCTACAGTAGAAATGCGCACATCATCCGACACTAGAGTAGTGGATAAACTAGTATCACCTACATTTTCTGGACTGGCTTTAATTTCTACTGGCGGATCAAGATCAACACGTCTAAACACTACACCAGTATTTACCGGCGCAGGTCGTAATGTTAA
>JBCCEI010000129.1:0-5224 GCA_039030355.1 Pseudomonadota bacterium
ACCGTCTGGTGTATCTTCTTCTGCAATCTCGCTTTCTACCGCAGCCTCTAATTTACAACGAATTACAGAAGTGGCAAATCCAGTCATTGAAGCAGCGGCTGCGCGCGCCCATTGTTTAGTATCTGCTGTAATAATGACGCGTGCCCCATACATCTCGAATGCTTCAGCAAACGTATCTACGATTTCAGTTTTTTTTATTTTCATGCTTCACGCATAGAAATAAATTCATGATCATGCAAGTAGTCATCGCTTACTGCATAGTTATTAAAACGCATGGAATAATAATCATCAAAAAATGGACGTAGAGAATTCTCAATTGCTGGATCATATTCAGGCTTAATATGTAAGGTCTTACCGTAATAATCGGTTACAAATTCATGATCTGCAATCACGGTGTGGCCAGATTTAATAACATATCGCGGTGCATTAAACATCGCTTCTTTATCATCTTCTTCTGTATAAATAGTAATATCTGCATCTGCACCTATACCTAGATGACCTTTATTCTTTAGACCTAAGCATTTTGCAGGACCCGCACGCGTGATAATTGCAATTTCATTCAAAGTATATTCGCGATCAAGCTCACGCAAAATAGATTTATTCATTGCTTTTTGATTCACGCGAGATATTTCTTCATCACGAAAACCTTTATCCATTAACAATTTAACTAGCTTTGGATAACTCATAAATGAAGCGCCATTAGGAGAATCTGTAGAAAATACGATTCGCCATGGATCTTTAGAAAGTAAAAATATTTCTAATCCAATAGCCCATTGCAATGCGTTTGTATAGACATGCTCTTGATAATTATAAGGTGCGATGCCACAACCAGATTCATTCTCGGTATCAGCATTAATCCACTTAGAGTGTGTATACATTTGCGTCATGTGAGCGGACGGTGCATCCGCAGTCATAATGGTAGATTTGCCAAACATTACTTGACCAACATCACAGGTAATATTGGAATGCGCATTAACGTATTCGACAATTTCGCGCCCTGCCGACAAAGGATTTTCTCCTAACTTTCCCGCATAACTGTGAAATTGAATATGCGCAATATGAAGACGACGATCACCGGCGGTCTTCATCGTTTCAATCGTGGTTTTATAGTTGCCACTGTGACCTAAGTTATTACAGTGAACATGTGGTGGATGTGGGAATCCTAATTCTTCTGCAGCATCAATGAACGCGCTAATAATATCGCGTGGCGATATATCAAAAACATCACTTTTCTCATCAATATCATGCACATTCGAATTTTTCTTACCCTTCCATGGCTCATCACCACCTGCATTTACTATTTTAGCGGTATAAGCTTTTGATGCATTCACCCACCAAGAAACCGCTTCTTTGAACTCTTCTTTGCGACCTTCTTTAATTAATTGCTGCAAAAAAATGTTGTTACCTAAAACTGCGTAATAGCCTTTATCAATTACCGGCGTGTCATCTAATTCTTCTAGAACATGGCGTGCTGCTATAGGTGGGACTGCTGCATCAAATGCGGTGGTGTAACCTAGCGTTGCATATCGATAACCAGTTGCAAATGTTGAAGGCACAACACCACCTGAACCAGAGCGAGTATGCTCCGTGGAAGGATGCGGATCATGGCGATGATCTTCTGGTTGTAGTTTTCGTGCTAGATTAACTTTAGGACCAGCAATATGACAGTGAATATCCACAGCTCCTGGCATAACTACCATCCCATGAGCGTCAATTTTGGTTGCCGTACTGGAGACGGAATCTACGATCTTGCCATCTTTAACACAGATGTCTTGTACTTTTCCGTCAATATTATTAGACGGGTCGTATACCCGCCCATTTACGATTTTTAGTTCTGATGCCATATTGTTATAAGCGTTTATTAACTACGCTTTTATTATTTCATTAAAACACGCAGCATAACTTTATTAATTAACTGCGATACTCCTCAAAATTTTTATGCCGCTTTTCGGGCTTTTAATTTTTCTTTAACTCGTTCTCGAATTGCCTCTAATACATCTTGGTCAGATGGATAAGTAGATTCAAATGCCGGTCGCAATGGAATTGGCACATCATCCATTCGATAAACTGTTCCACCAGTATTAATACCATAAGTAGAAACTGCGAATCGCACTTTTGCGATGCTACTTGTTACTGTGTCTTTTGTATCCAAGGAAATAATTGGTATTTTCTTCATGTGCTCGATAGCAGCTTTTGGAAAATTTGATGCTGGATCCGATGCAATAATCATCGCTGCATCGGCCTCACCTCTAGATAACAAATCGGTTGTCGTGAATTCACCAGGATTAAAACGCGGGTACCCTCGATTAAAATTCACCCCAAATGGATAACCTGTTTGCCATGAAACCACATTGTCTGCACCGGTTACATTCCCATGACCGCGCACGGGTTTTGCAACAAAGTGAGTAAATTCATTTAGGTCAGTTGCCAATGATAACAAGGCTCCTGAATTAAAGTGCCTACCTCTCGTCATCGTCAAACCCATACCAAAAAACAGCACACCAAATTGGCAGTTTTTCATCTTATCAACCAGATCATCCAGCATTTCACGAGAAACACCGGTTTGCTCTTCGATATCATCACTAATTTTTTTACCTTTTACTAACGCTCGTAATGCCCAAAGCACTTCAAAATCTTTTCCAGGCTTAAGTTTTACAAATATATCTGCTACTGGGGTACTAGGTGTTTTACGTACATCAAATAACACAACTGTTCGATCTTTCTTACCATTTGGAATAAACATTCCTTTTGGAGTCACTGCATAACGCGTGAAGTGGCGAGGATGAGACTCGGCAGGATTTCCTCCCCAATAAATAATTAAATCAGCACGATTCTTTACTTCTCCTAAAGTTGAAGTACACTCCCCCACACCTTGAAAAGCCATCCCAGATGGACCATGGCAAACTGATGTTGTGGTATCAATATTTCCATTTATGGTATCCATAATATCAACCGTGACGCGTTGTGCTTCGCATGTTGAATCACTCATGCCATAGGTAATTGGAAATTTTGCATCGACTAGAATGTTTGCAGCTTCTTCTACACCTTCTTCAAAACTCGCTTTTTTCCCATCAATTAAAACTTCTGGGCGAGTATCTAAAGTGTGCTCATAAAACCATGCGCGACCTAAAACACATGCCTTCTTTGCTTTTGTAATTTTATGCTGATCTAAATCAACTGTTAATTCCATATCGTCACAAACACAACCGCAGAATGTGCACGTTGCATCTTTAACAATTTTGATATTTTTATTTTCTTCTTTAGCCTTTACTGGTGCTTTAGTAGCTGTTGTGTCACTCATAATATATTTCCAATAATTTACTAATAAAAAACGATTTTTTCTATATTATCTAGCTTTTGTAACGGTAACTTCCATATGCTTGGAAAGCGGCATACCCGTACCTGCAGTGTCAGATGCCATCAACTCACTAGAAGGCGGGCCATACGGAATGAAAATCATTCCTGAGGGTAAATCTTCATCTTTCTTGCTTTTACATGTAACCACGGTCTGCCCAACATCGGACTTCAAGCGAATCTTATCTCCATCTTTAAGTTTGAGCCGTTTCATATCTTTTTCATTTAACTCAGCAGTCGAGGTTACCTTTTTATACTCGTCTTTTAGCTTGCCTTCGTTTAATGATGTGCCCTGGCTCTGTGATCTACCTGGAACAAGTATCATGGTCTCCGCCATTCAAAATTCCTTTAACATGTAAAGTATTTGGTTATTAAAAGCGAGAGAAAATAGATTTGACCCGAATCCAACTATTCAGATCTGAATTAGAATGGAATCTGTCTGTTTCTACCCCCTATTTAATGGTTTGAGGTAGTGTGTGCTAACTCTGCAGGGATAGAATGTTAGCATATTTTTTAAAATGAGCAGCTAATTTGATGTCTTCAGTACACCTTAATAAATGATATTCTGGTTAAGAATTAAACGTTTTCAACAGGTTAATGGCTAGCTTGTGCAGGTCAAAATTAGCTACACTTCAGTTCTGAAAGCATTCTGACTAGATAATAAACAGACTACCAGGAGACCCCAAACATGCCTAAATATATCATTGAACGAGAAATCCCCGGCGCTGGAGATTTAACTGCTGACGAGCTGCAAGGCATCTCACAGAAGTCATGCAGTATTCTGAAAAACATGGGCCCACAAATTCAGTGGGTTGAGAGTGTTGTGACTGATGACAAAGTATATTGCACTTATATTGCACCTAACGAGGCAGAAATACGCAAACATGCTGAAGAAGGTGGCTTTCCAGCAAATAAGATCTCTCAAGTCAAAGGCATGATTGATCCAACCACATCTGAATAATTTTTATATGGTTCACCATAAGCACCTTGCACTTATGGTGAACCAAATATACATCCGGAATTCGTAACTACAATTGGAAAATCGCGAATATCTCGCATAACTTGAGCAACGTTATAGCTCGCTAACAAATCTTTTACATCTGTTACTTCAATATCCCGCAAACATTCATCCATAATTCTCAGCGTAAACGTAATTTCGTTTTCATCAATTTTAAAATTCAGGCTTTCATTTTTCTCATGCTCCCACTGTTTTATTATTGGGCTGGAAAAATGTTCGTTAATATACTCTGCAACTGGCTCAATAAAAGCAGACCGATCAAACATCAAAATTAGTTTGCAATTGGATTGGATATATCACAGGCATCATCTGATGACCAACCAAATGTTTTTTCCAAAAAGTTGGCAAAAAACGATTTCTTTTTAATCTTTACTGCCATCTCTGGCTCATCAGTTTGACCCGTTTCGGCCATGCGCTCATATTGTGTCACTTGATCTTGCAAAAACTTAACCATCTCTTGCGAATCCCACTCTCTTTCGCCTACAGCTTTATAAGTAAGCTTCCCATCAGGATTTATTAGAAAGGTTGTTGGTAATCCTTGCACTCCCCAGCTTGCAAGACTCATATCTTTATCAATTAGAATTGTAAATGACACTGGCACTGCCTCTAAGAATTTTTTTATACCCGCCAAACTTGGACCAACATGCACCCCTACAACCTCTAAGCCCGCATCTTTAAAATCATTGTGTAAATTACTCATAGCAGGCATTTCTTTTCTACACGGTGCACACCAAGTTGCCCAAAAATTTAATAATACAAACTTTCCTTTAAAGTCACTTAAACTTACATCTCCACCATGTGTGTTTTCCAAATTGAAATTTGCGGCTTTCGTTTTACTACCCATAGGGTCCA
>JBCCEI010000130.1:0-4983 GCA_039030355.1 Pseudomonadota bacterium
GTTTATGTGGTAATTATGGCCATCTATGGATTGGGATTGGGAATGATATTCTCCACCATGACTACAAAGTATAGGGATGTTTCCATTCTTTTGGGTTTTCATATGTTCCAAAGAGCATATCCCACCACACAATGTCGCCATAATTATTTTTATGCCTATTGTATTGATGATGTATTCGATGCATTTCTGGTCGTTGAAATATGTATCCAATCCAACGTGGTGTTTTAATATTTGTATGATAAAAAAATTCACCTATAGCTGTACATGCTGTATAAATCGCACCTGTCTCTAAAGTAAGCCCCATAAATGTATAAACTAATACACTCCCAATTATTGAATTTATAATCATTTCGCCTGGATGCTTATAAAAAGAAGTAATAACTTCCAGTCTCCGTGGGCTATGATGAATTTGGTGAAACGCAATCCACAAAAAATTGTATTCATGCCTCCATCGATGCCACCAATAAAAAATGAAGGTAGCCACAAAATATGCAACTAGTCCTCCTTGCAGTGGATTCAAATAATTAGATAGAGATAATACGGACCATGAAGATAACCAAACTTCCCATGTAATTCCTGCTAATAGAACAATACATAGCTGCACACCATTTATTAACAAAACTCTAATTGGCCAGGTTTTAACCTTAGGAAGTGCCCAACCGGGAAAAGCTCTTTCTAGAAGAAAGCAGCAAACAAAAATTATCGCTATCGTTGTCAGCAAATGAGCAAATCCATTACGGGTTCAGACTAATTATAGGAACTAAGTGCTCACTAATGTATGCCGTCTACACTCTAATTTTGACCATGCAAGAATGTCCGCTTTGGGTCGTTAGCAGTCATTTTAAATTTGTAGTTCATTGATTCCAACACTTTGCATCCGTTATTTTGTCCGCTTACGGCCAATAGCGGACAGAATAAGTCCATATCAAAATAGACAAAAAATGTGGCATAGTCCAGAATCTAATACGCACAATCAAGGTTAAACTTAACTATGTACAACTCAGCCTAAAGTTCCTTATGGTTAGAAGTTCGTTCTTTCTTTTAATATTGATTTTTATTGGAGGCTGTGAGTCGCGCAAAGAGATCCGTGTTGATGTACGTGAGATTGTGCTGGAAACGCCGAGTGGGAAATATCGTTTCGATGCAAAAGATGTAGGCGATAGTATTTTAATTTCTACTCCTTCATTGAACATTAAAGTTCGTACACCAAAGTTAAGTATCCATATGATTCTGACTTCGAAGCCCGCAAATTTTATGGTCGAACCAAAAGATAAGGAAGTCTCTGTTCAGTTCGAATCTCACGGCGCCTTTTACCAACGAGACGGAAAAGAGAAGATACCGATAAAAGGAACCCAAAACGAACTACATTTACAAAACGGCGACTGGTTAGCATCGAAGTGGCGCATTGATCTTCCGCCTCCGATCTCAAAAGTTTCGCATATGTCTACGCCTTTTTTGAAGGCCTCGGCTATCGAAGCAATAAAAAACATCAAGGGTGAGGCTCAGCGTTTCTTAGTTCCCTTCCGCATTGATGGTGAACGTTACTCTCTCGACGCCTCGATTGAGTACGATATCGAACACAGTTGGGGGTTAAGATCTCTTTCTTTTGGTGGATTGCCTTAGTGGTAAATAGATGAATGTCCACTTTGAGTCGTAAGCAGTCATTTTTATTTAATCATCGCTTCCAACTTTGATGGGTTGTACCCGCCCATCGTCTGACCATCGACTACAAAAAATGGCACGCCACTCCCACCAAGCTTTTTATATTTATTATTTGCGCTCGCACTTTTTTCAATATCATATTCTTTGAATTTAATCCCTTTACTTTTCATATGGGTTCTGGCTTTTGCACAATAGCCGCACCAACTTGTTGAATACATTACAACTGACTTTTGTTTTACTGGTTTCTTAGATTTGATATCACCAGCTTTTGAGTACGCCGAATCACTTAACCCATCTGCATTATTTATGCTGGTGTCTACATTAACTTCTTGCGCTTCCACTGTAGGTTTATCTGTGAATATAACACGACCATTTTCGTCAACTGTTTTATATATTTCTGCTGCTAACAGTGCTGGGACGAAAAATAATAAATAAATTAGCGCTCTCATTTTAATATCCCCGCCCTTGCATATCTTTTTGTCGTTGTTCTGCTGCATCAAGAATGGTTTGCTCTACGCCTTTAGCTTTGTCTAGCGCAGTTTCATAGTCTTTAAACACATTTTCATCGCTTAGCTTACTGGATGGTTGTGTTTCTTTTTTCTCTATATAAGATTGATCACTGCACGCAACTAGACACATGGACATCATCGAAAACATTATAACTACGAATTTCATATTTTTTCCCAACCAGCATCTAGAATATGAATTATAAATCCAACCAAAGCTTTTTAGGCTGCCGCATGCCGGCTATTTTGCACCCTTGCTGACCGTAGCCATATGGGAAAAGACTATAAACATACTTACGTGTAGCTTTCTCAGGCCCTAATTCTTCTTTCAACAGTTTTAGAATTTTACGTAACTCAGGAACCGAGCCATATTCAGAATAATATTCACGTATAAGCCTGATCAAATTCCACTGTTCTTCAGTTAACTCTATGTCTTCGCTTTTTGCAATGTGTTCCGCAATTTCTTCCGTCCACTCCTCCGGGTCTAAAAGAAACCCGTCGTCATCCGTTTGAATATTCATCACACATTTGAATTGAAGTTTAAAAAGTGAACCATGCTAAAATTGTCAAACTCTAATTTGAAGCAACATCCATGTTGCAACTCATATTCGCATATCCCTATGCCTCACTAAAAAACAAATATCCTGCAAAGCCTATCAATATCACTGCGAATATCTTTTTAAAGTTAGCTGTTGAAACATGTTCTAAAAGATGTGGGCCAAGTTGTGCGCCAATCAACCCCCCCAAACCCAATGCAAGTGCAATTTTATAATCTACATTTGCAAATTTTGAATGCGCAAATACAGCGGAGAGCGAAATAATTAAAATAGCAAGAAATGACGTACCTACAGCTTTTTGAGCGGTATATCCCAATGTAATCAATAAGGGCACCATTAAGAACCCACCACCCAAACCGGTAAACGAAGCCGCAATACCAATAAACAAACCTGAAAACATGAGAATCGCATAATTTAATGCCATAACGAGCTCCTTAATTTAGGTTAAGTAATTTTTCAAAATAGTAGTGCCCAGTAATTTCATACTTAAACAATATGTCATCCTCTACGGGTCCGCGCCCTATGTTATGAATAATTTTAGGTCTTTGGGTGTTCTTAACAAATTCACTCGATACGATACCGATATGAGGTAAGTTTCCTGGCAACATCCATGTAACTAAATTACCAGGCTTATAATCGGATTCTTTATGGCTAATGACCAACTGTTCTCCTTGACGCTCAAAATAAGTTTGTAAGTTAGGAACACGACGATGATCAATATTTGTATCCGTTGAATGCAAGCCCCAAATGTTTGGATATTTTGGAAAATGTTCACGCATGTCTTCATGCACGAGTTGTTGTAAATCGATGCCTAATGCTCGATAGGCCCTGATGATGAGATCCGTACAAACACCTTGAGTGAGTGGCACATCACCCATCGGATAACTTATCGCAACATAAGAACCATCGTATCTAACAGAATGTTTGGTTCTCTCTTGTGCGGCTTTTATAAGCTGAGAGGAAAATGAATCTGGATTGGCGACACTTGTTTTTACAAACAAGATAAAAAATGAAAAAAAGAATATTCTACAGACCCAAAACATCCTGCATATCGTACAGTCCATTAGACTTAGATGATAACCAGCTTGAAGCACGCATCGCACCTTGCGCAAATGTCATCCTGCTAGACGCTTTATGTGTAATTTCTACACGCTCACCAGCACCTGCAAACATTACAGTATGGTCACCTACAATATCGCCCGCACGTATGGTTTCGAAGCCAATGGTTTTTTGATCACGTGCACCAGTATGGCCTTCTCTACCGTACACGGCACAATCTTTTAAGTTTCTACCTAGGCTTTCTGCAACTACTTCACCCATTCGTAATGCCGTTCCTGAAGGTGCATCGACTTTGTGTTTATGATGAGCTTCAATTATTTCTACATCATATTCATCACCTAATGTTTTTGCAGCAGTTTGCAAAAGTTTCAAACAAAGATTTACCCCCACGCTCATGTTGGGTGCAAAAACGATAGAGATGTTGTTGCTGGCTTGTTTAAGTTTTTGTTTTTGTGAGTCATCCAACCCTGTTGTGCCAATGACCATTGATTTACCATGCTGCTTACAAACTTGAAGTGACTGCATAGTGCATTCCGGAATAGTGAAATCAATAAGAACATCAAAATCATTCGTGTGATTTGCAAGATCACTATTGATTGATACGTCGAGCGATTCAATACCTGCACACACACCTGCATCTTGACCGATTACATTTGAGGATGAAATCTCAAATGCTGCACCCAGTTGTGTATCAGGATGATCCACACAAGCCTGTATGAGTGTCTTACCCATACGACCACCGGCACCATTTATTCCGACTCTAACCATTATCAATCCGATTCTGCGCCTGTACTAATAAAACAGATAGTTAAGCATCATGTTTAGGCACAATAATTTAGAGCAGCAGAGTTTACCTGAAGTAAATGAGCAGCGCAGAAATTATTCTTACGAAATATTGATGCAAAAGGCTCTTTTTCATTCGTCCCAGAATTTAAGATTATCGAAGAACCCTTTCACATTATCCGTCCATGAATGAGATTTAGGACTATGACGATCACCGCCTTTTTCAACTTCTTTGGCAAACTCTTGCATCAAGTCTTTTTGTTTTTTTGTGAGATTGATAGGTGTTTCTACGATTGTAGTACAAAGCATGTCTCCGGTAACGCCTCCACGTACAGGTTTCACGCCTTTACCACGTAACCTAAATAATCTTCCTGATTGAGTTTCCGCAGGAATTTTTAATTTTACTTTACCATTTA
>JBCCEI010000131.1:0-4941 GCA_039030355.1 Pseudomonadota bacterium
CCACAGTCACTTAATGATGCACCTATGCTGATGCCAGTACGGACCAATGTGTTAAGGCGTAGTTTAGATGATTGGTTTGAAAAAATTGAGGTTGCACCGAATATTATTGCTGAATTCGATGATAGTGCATTATTAAAAGCATTTGGTAGTGCGGCAGTTGGTGTTTTCCCTTCACCAACTGTTATAACAAACGAGGTTGAATATATGTATCATGCGAGTGCGATAGGCACGGCTGATGATTTGAAAGAAACTTACTATGCCATTTCACCCGAACGTAAGCTAAAGCATCCAGGCGTCATGCAAATTACTGAAGAAGCCAGATCACGTTTGTTCAGCTAAATATAAAACAGTCTTAAGATAAGAGAGTAAGGATCTCAGAATCTTGGGTAAGTTGCTGATTATTACAAACTGAAAAAATGGGCACATCCACTAAACCTTTCAAATCCTCTTCATTATCCATCGCAGCATCATGTGTTTCTTTCTGGCTGTTTAGGACGATTGCGCTAAGTTCTAAATTACGTTTCTTTATTGTTTCAACGGTCAATAAAATATGATTGATACAACCAAGTTGGTCGTTAGCAATGAGTAACACTGGAAGTTGCAATGATTCAGCAAGATCAGCATTCAATCCATCTTCACATAAAGGTGAGTAAAACCCACCTGCACCCTCGACTATTAAAAAATCCTCATCACTAACATTTTGTATACAAGCTTGATGCGCTTGAGCAATGTTTATAGGTTGGTTAGCTAACCGCGCGGCACGTTGTGGAGAAATAGGTGGTTCAAATCGGTAAGGACAAATTTCATCTAAAGATACTTTTTTCTCCACTGCGAGAAAATATTGATTTGCGTCATCCGGATGTAATGTTTTACCGATAAGCTTGCAACCGGACTCAATTGGTTTTCTAGGGCAAACGCGTAGTTGAGATTCATGCAGTGCTGAGGCGATTTGAACACCTACATAAGTTTTCCCAACATCAGTATCGGTGCCCGTTATAAATAATCCTTTTTGCATTTCTAGATAATTTTCATTAAGAAACAATTAGTTATTAAAAGCATTGACATTCATACCGGTTGGTAGGTATAACATACCACTTGGTATGAACCCTTGAGAGTATAAATCATGTCATCAACTGCACGCGATACTGTACAACAACTTGCGACTCGACAAGTGATTTTAGAAGCTGCCTATGAAGAAATTCATGCTCATGGATTTCAAGGAGCGAGTCTTTCGAAAATTTTATCTTCGACAAATGTAACCAAAGGTGCGTTATATCATTATTTTCCAACCAAACTAGAACTTGGTTATGCCGTAGTGGATGAAATTCTCTCTGAGCATATTCAGCAAATGTGGATTCACCCATTGTTAGAAGCGGAAGATCCCATAACCGCGTTTAAAAAAATCATTATGCAAGCAGGAAATGAAATTACAGAAGATGATATTCAGTGTGGCTGCCCTCTAAATAATCTAGCACAAGAAATGGCGCCAAAGGATGAAGGTTTTCGTTCACGTGTTGAGGCTGTGTACCGTGCATGGCGAAAAGGTATTGAGAAAGCATTTTTGAAAGGTCAAGAAAATGGATTTGTAAGTAAAGATGTCAATGTAGTTAGCGTAGCAACAATGATCGTTGCAAGTCTTGAGGGCTGTATGGGACTTGCAAAAAATGCACAAAGTAAAAAAGTTTTAACTCAATGTGGCCGCAGTATTGTGGACTACCTTGAAAGTTTAAGGGCATAACATGTTAGGTAAATATTCAGAATTTATTCTTCGCTGGCGTTTCTTGGTGGTGTTGGTGAGTTTGGTTTGTGCATTTGCACTTGCTGCAGGTGGTAAGAACTTAGTATTTACTAATGACTATCGGTATTTCTTCAGTGAAGATAACCCACAGTTACTTGAATTTGAAACGCTGCAAGATACATATACTAAACAAGATAATGTTTTTATCATGTTAGAACCAAGTGGCGGAAATGTTTTTAACAAACCCTTCCTTGATGCACTAAAAGAGCTCACTGAACAATCATGGCAAATTCCTCACTCAATTCGAGTGGATTCTATTACAAATTTTCAACATACCTACGCCGAGCAGGATGATCTTATTGTCATTGACTTAGTGGACGATGTTGAAAGCTTATCTGACAAAGATCTGAACTATATTAAAAATGTTGCATTGAATGAGCCACTGCTTGTTCATCGTTTAGTCTCTGCATCTTCTGAAGCAGCTGCTGTCAATATTACGATTGAGCTTCCAGGCGTCAATGAAATTAAAGAAGGGCCTGAGGTAGTAAATTATACGAGAGAAATGATAGAGCGCTTTGAGCAAGCTCATCCTGAAATTGATGTTTACTCCACTGGCATCGTGATGATGAATAACGCATTTCCGGAAGCCAGTCAAAACGACATGAAAAGTCTCGTTCCATTTGCATTTGCAGCAATCATCATCGGCTTGTTTTTATTTTTACGTAGTGTAAGTACTACCATATCGGCACTCATTGTAATTATGCTGTCTATTATGATGGGCATGGGCGCAGCTGGGTGGTTAGGTTTTAAATTAACACCACCTTCAGCTTCCGCGCCAATCATGATTCTCACTTTAGCAGTTGCGGATTGTGTGCATTTTTTAACGACCTTCTTGCATTCGATGCGAAATGGCATGGAAAAATTTGCTTCAATAAAAGAATCATTGCGACTCAATTTTAATCCAATCTTTCTAACTTCATTAACCACAGCAATTGGGTTTATGAGTCTGAATTTTAGTGATGTTCCTCCTTTTAGAGATTTGGGCAATATCACGGCAATGGGTGTGATGTTTGCATTTGTATTATCGATCTTTTTCTTGCCGGCGCTGGTTGCAATTTTGCCAGTAAGAGTTAAACCAGGTGCAGATAGAAAAACCAGGCTTATGCAAAACATTGCAGAGATGGTTATTGCTAAACGTAAAGTTTTACTCTGGAGTATGGGTCTTATCATTGTTGCCTTTATTGCGCTTATTCCACGCAACGAAATTAATGATCGTTTTGTAGAATATTTTGATGAATCAATAGAATTTCGTCAGCATACAGATCATGTAACAGAAAAAATTACTGGTTTATACACAGTGCAATATTCGCTGGAGGCAGAATCTTCTGGTGGTATTAGTGAACCATCATTCTTAACTAAAATGGATGGGTTCACGAGTTGGTTGCGAGATCAGCCTGAGGTTATGCATGTAAATACAGTCTCAGATACATTTAAGCGCTTAAATAAAAATATGCACGGGGATGATGAGCAATATTATAAGCTTCCTGAGAATAGAGAGTTGGCGGCACAATATTTATTGTTATATGAATTATCTTTGCCTTATGGTTTAGATTTAAATGATCAAATAAATATTGATAAATCTTCTACTAGATTGTCTGCTACATTACAAAATCTTAGTACAGATCAAATGTTAAGTTTTGAGCAGCGCTCACGTGAATGGATAAATGAAAATGCTCCAGAAATTAGCATGGTTGCTTCGAGTCCTGCAGTAATCTTTTCGCACTTAGCTGTGCGCAATATTGATAGTATGCTTGTCGGTACGCTAGTTGCATTAGCACTTATTTCGATTATTTTAATCTTTGCATTGAGGTCTTTTAAGTTAGGCCTACTTAGCTTGATACCAAATCTGACACCCATTGGAGTTGCCTTTGGTATTTGGGCCATTTTTGATAGTGAGATTGGCTTAGCGCTTTCAATTGTTGCCGGTATGACATTAGGAATTGTCGTCGATGACACAGTGCATTTCATGAGTAAGTATTTGCGCGCTAAACGAGAAAAAAATCTCACAGCAACAAACGCGGTACGTTACGCATTTGAAAATGTTGGGTCTGCTCTTTTGGTCACAACCGTGGTCTTAGCAGCGGGATTTTTAGTGTTATCAATGTCAGCATTTGAATTAAATTCTGCAATGGGCTTACTAACTGCAATTACTATTGTAATTGCGCTCATAATTGATTTCTTATTTTTACCACCATTATTAATTGCCCTGGAAGGCGGCGGAAAAGAACAGGAGAACCGTGATGAAAAAGAGTTGGATTCTGATTTGGCTACTGCCAGTTAGCGTACTTCTATCTAGTACAAATCTTTTTGCAGAAACACCAGAGGAGAAAGGGCTGGCCATTGCAATTGCAGCCGATGAACGTGACGAAGGCTTTGAAACGGTCACGGCAGATATGGTCATGACCTTGCGTAATCGTCAAGGACAGGAGAGCACGCGTTATATCCGCACGCGCACACTTGAAGTGGAAGGTGATGGCGATAAGACCTTGTCTATTTTTGATCGTCCGGCGGATGTTAAGCACACCGCAGTGCTAACCTACAGTCATGGTTTAGAGCCAGATGATCAATGGCTTTATTTGCCAGCGCTTAAGCGTGTTAAACGTATTAATTCAAGAAATAAGTCTGGCCCGTTTGTGGGTAGTGAATTTGCTTTTGAAGATTTAGGCTCACAGGAGGTTGAAAAATATTCCTATAAATATATTCGTGATGAAGCATGCGGCGAATGGGATTGCTATGTTATTGAGCGCTATCCTGAATATGAGTATTCTGGTTATACACGACAAGTTGGATGGATTGATAAAGCAGAATATCGTCCAGTGAAGATTGAGTTTTATGATCGAAAAAATACATTACTCAAAACACTCACATACAAAGATTATCAGGAATATATTGATTACTATTGGCGCCCTGACGAAATGTTTATGGAAAACCATCAAACAGGTAAAACAACAACATTAAAATGGTCAAACTACCAATTTAAAACTGATATCGCTGAGCGTGATTTCAATCCAAACGCATTACCACGCTTAAGATAAACAGCCTTAAAGATGATTTTGCAGTATAAAGTAGCCCTGCAAAAATTTTTGTGGGCTGCAATTTTATGTTCAACAATACTTTCACCTGTCTTTGCTACGGAAGATGCC
>JBCCEI010000132.1:0-4844 GCA_039030355.1 Pseudomonadota bacterium
AGAAATTTTCAAAAAATTTGCCAATTTTTATAAATTTTTACTCTAAAGCAAGAATAAAATCCCAATGTTTTTTACTTACCGGCATGATTGAGAGCCGGTTTCCACGTTTTAATAATTGCATTTCTGCTAATTTTTTATGCTCTTTAAGTTCTGAGAGTGTGATGGTGCGTTTTAGTTTACGTTTATAACGTACATCCACCATAAACCAGCGTGGCTTGTCTGGTTCACTTTTTGGATCGAAATGCTTGTCTTTTTTATCAAATGCGGTGTGGTCTACATAGCCTTCTTTTGCAATTGTCATGATGCCAACAATGCCAATCTCATCGCAATTTGAATGGTACATAAAGGCTAGATCGCCTTTTTTCATTTCTTTATGCATCATGTTACGCGCTTGGTAATTACGTACACCATCCCAGTGTTCGACTCTGTCTTTCTTTAAATCATCGATACTGTATTCACTTGGTTCGCTTTTCATTAACCAATACTGCATAAAAAAGGACCTCTAATATTTATTATTTTTAGAACGAAATTATATAATGCGGGCACCCCACAAATACCGTGGCAACCGTTGTCCTTGAACCAAAGGTTCAAGTGGGAGCACCGGAAAATGAATTAGGCTCTCCGCAAAAACGGATTTGCACATCAACATTTAAACAGCATTGCTCCCGGAGTAGCAAAATAGGCTCAAGGGATATACCAGGAAGCTCACCTGTACCGCAGTGGTACCCGACTTAGAGAAACTGTAGCAGATTTAAGCTGTAAAAAGTTGAGCGTTAGAGCACGCTTATAATTCTAGTTGTTGCGTATTTTTTAAGGCAACGTCGATTCGGTCTTGCAGGCTACGAACACGATTAAAGAATGATTTACTGTGTTTCTCATGTTCCGTTTTTTGGTTCAAAAACTCATGTGCCATATTCAATGCAGCCATCACAGCAACACGGTCTGTGCCAATCGCTTTGCCACTATCGCGTATTTCTTGAATTTTTGTATTGAGGTAATGTGCCGATGCTTGTAGTGATTCTTCTTCTCCTGTAGGACAGGCAATTCGATATTCTTTATCGAGGATATTTAGCGTGATGGGCTGTTCCATATTAGGATAGGATTAAGCAGAAACTTCCATAGATTTTAGACGTGTAATCATCGCTTCAACACGCTTGCGTGCTTGTTCGTTTTTGTCTATTAAATTGGCACGTTCAGAAGTGTAAGAATCTTGTTGTAACTTCAAAAGTTTGTTTTCCTTTTTTAGTTCTTCACAAGTGGTGATGAGTTCGTTAACACGAATCTCTAATCCCTTTAAATCTTGCTCGCTGAGCTTTCCGGTGTCTCGCTTTTCCATGGATCAAAATGTTAGGCCGAAGTGCGTTTCTCGTCAACTAAAATTGTATCTAGATTTAACTAATTAAAATGTAAAATTCATTGCAGAAATAGTGGTAATCGCAGTATAAAAAAATGCTTGTTCAAGTTGCATTTATAACCCTTAAATTTTGCGTGAAAACTCCTATGAGATGCTAGAATCAATAACATATGGTTCCAAATTACGAACAAATTGAAAGTGCACTTGCATTAATGGATTCACCCTATAGTGCAGAAGACTCACACGGAATGTTGTGCGCAATGCTAATTGTAAATAATTCGCTACAGTGTGCACGTTGGCTGGATGAAATTTGTACACAAGGACATACCACAAAAATTGAAAAAACCTCAGAACAAGAAATACTTTGTGCGCTTTATGACCATACCAAACAAGAACTCAACGATAGCCTGCTTAATTTTACGCTGCTTATGCCAGAAGATGAATCTAGTTTAAATGCGCGTGTTGGGTCGTTAAAAAGATGGTGTGATGGTTTTTTATTTGGATTGGCATTGGCTGGTGTTAAAGATTTATCTCATGTGCCAGAAGATTCGATGGAAATACTGCAAGATATCACCACCATCTCACAGGCTGATGAAGATGAGGAAGAAGATGAAATGAATGAAGTGGCTTATATGGATATTGTTGAATATGTCCGCATGGGCGTGTTGCTTATAAATGAAGAAATGCACCCGATGAATCGTCCTCAAACCATTCAGTAACATTACATGTATGAGATCAACCAAAAAGAGCTGATCAAACGGCGTAAAACACTCATGCGTATGGTTGGCAGCGATGGGGTTGCGATCATTCCTTCGGCCAAGTCCATTCCCAGAAATCGAGATGTAGACTTTGTTTTTAGACAAGATAGCGATTTTCTCTACTTAACTGGTTTTGATGAGCCTGATTCACTGGCACTCATGTTGCCAGGAAATTCAAAGGGTCAATTCATTATATTTTGTCGTGAACGAAATCCTGAACAAGAAATTTGGGATGGTCGTCGTGCAGGTTTAGACGGCGTGATCGAATTTTACGGGGCTGATGTTGCGTATTCCATTGATGAGCTTGATGAAGTGGTACCAAAGCTCTTATCGGATCGAGAGCGGTTTTTTTATCCCATGGGACGTGACACTAATTTTGATAAGCGTGTCATCAGTTGGGTGAATCAGTCGCGTGGTTCAGCGCGTACTGCAAAACATGTGCCGCATGAATTGTTGTCTTTAGATTATTTTGTGCATGACATGCGCTTATATAAATCACGCAGTGAACTCACCATGATGCGCCAGGCCGCCAAAGCTGCAATCGCAGGGCATACCCGCGCAATGCAGACTTGTAAGCCAGGCATGTATGAATACGAAGTTGAAGCGGAAGTCTTATATGAGTTTAGAAAAGCAGGTTGTGTACCAGCCTATCCATCTATTGTTGGTGGCGGCGAAAACGGTTGTATTCTGCATTACATTGAAAATAATCGTGAGCTAAAAGATGGCGATTTATTATTAATTGATGCAGGCGCCGAGTATCAGGGTTATGCCAGTGATATTACACGCACGTTTCCAGTAAATGGCACATTCTCAAAAGTGCAGCGTGAAGTGTATGAAGTCGTACTAGAAGCGCAGACAGCTGCAATCAAAAAAGTAAAACCAGGTAATCATTGGAACGATCCACATCATGAGGCGGTTAAAGTGCTCACCAAAGGTCTGGTCAATATAGGCTTGTTAAAAGGTAAGACAACTAAGTTGATTAAAGACGAAGAATACAGACAGTTTTATATGCATCGTACCGGACACTGGTTGGGTTTAGATGTGCATGATGTTGGTGACTATCGTTTTGATGAAGAATGGCGCTTATTGGAGCCAGGTATGACCTTAACCGTAGAGCCGGGATTGTATATTTCACAAGCTAAAGGTGTGCCAAAACGGTTTTGGAATATTGGTATACGCATTGAAGATGATGTTTTGGTGACAAAAGACGGCAGCAAAGTGCTTACTGAGAAGCTCACCCGTGACCCGGATGAGATCGAAGCACTGATGGCATCTGTGCATTAAATAAAAATACCTATGTCTACACAATATGACATAGCAGTGGTTGGCAGTGGTTTAGTCGGCAGCAGTTTAGCCATCGCGCTAAGTTCACTATCATCAGATTACCGTATCGCCATTATCGATTCTCAACCACTTGAGGCAATAAATCTCAAAGCAGACCATCTGGATGGTCGTAGTATTGCGCTTGCACTTTCTTCCAAGAAAATGTTATCTGCACTTGGCATATGGAAAACGTTGCATGCAGATGCAACTGCAATTAAAAACATTCATATTTCTGATCAAGGTCGCTTTGGTGTGACACGTTTGGATAGCAAGCGCTATGAAGTTGAAAGCTTTGGGTATCTTGTGCCTGCAGATCATTTAATTCATGCATTAAATGACCAAGTTGATAACTTAGAAAATGTAACAAGGTTACAGCCCTTCAAAGTTTCAGATATCCAGAATCAACCTGATCGTATTGTTTTAAAACAAGAAAATGGTGAATCAATTCAAGCAAAGTTGCTGCTCGCTGCTGATGGTGCGAATTCATCTATTCGTAATGCTTTAAATATAGAAGTAGAAGAAAAACAATATCATCAGTCTGCAGTAGTGGGCAGCGTGGAATGTGAGGGTGAGCATAACAACACAGCTTATGAGCGTTTTACTGGTGATGGGCCTTTGGCCCTATTGCCAAAAAAAGATCAATTTTGTGGTTTTATCTGGATGAATCCAACGGAGGTTGCTGAAAATAATTTACACCTCTCAGATTCAGACTTCATGAATAAACTGCAAAAGGCGTTTGGATATCGTTTGGGCCATTTTAAAAATGTCAGTAAGCGCTTTTCTTATCCACTTACGTTAGTGATGAGTAAACAGCGTGTGCAACAAAATGTTGTGCTAATAGGTAATGCTGCTCAAACACTTCATCCAATTGCAGGGCAAGGTTTTAATTTGGCCTTGCGTGATATTGCTGAATTAACCGAACTACTATCAGAAGTAGAGATAAATTCTGAAGATGGCGACCTTGATTCTAAGTTGGCTGAGTATGCAAGTAAGCGCCAGCCAGATATAGAAAAAACTATTCGCTTTACCGACAGACTTAATTTTCTTTTTAATGCGGATTATCCAGTACTCGCACAGTCACGCGGCTTGGGTTTGGCGATGCTGGGGGCTATTCCAATTTTGGAAGAGCGAATTGTGAAACAAAATTTAGGCGAAGCAGGCTCGCAGGCCAATCTGCTGCAGGGTAGGTTAGTTAACTCATGAGAGATATTTTTAAAACCTGTAATCCAGGTGGTTCTCCCTTTGGCTTCTAATACTTTCACTGTTGATGTTGCAGTAGTTGGAGCCGGCATGGTGGGCTTAACGTTGGCAAACTTGTTATGCAAACAAGGCAAGTCAGTTGCAGTAATTGATCGCAGTCAAATTACAACTTTTGAGAATGATCGCACAATTGAGGCACGGGTGACCGC
>JBCCEI010000133.1:0-4812 GCA_039030355.1 Pseudomonadota bacterium
CATTGTTACGGGGAATGAAAATGAAAATGGACAAATCCGAGATATGTTGCTCGGCGTATGGGAACCACAAGAGGAACTAGAGGAAGAAATAATCGAGCAGCCGCAGCCCGAAGAAGAGCTTGCAGAAATATTGGGGAAGGAAGAAGAAGATGTTGAAGAAGAGGTACCCTTGGGCCTAGGTGATGAAAATGGCTTTCCCCCTCCCCTAGCCTCTCCTCCACAGCCTGTTGAAAAACAAGTTTTTCCTTTTATAAAAAATACGCAAGATGCTGAGAAAGTTATTTTACAGATAAAAAATATCTCTAACAGCACAGAAAATAACCCCATTGTTTTTACGAGTCTTGCAGATGAAGGAATAAAAGCACTTTTTTTATCCAATGATATTCAGATCATTGACATATTTTCGACTTTTATTCCCAATATAGAATCTCACTTGGGCGTGAAGGCCTCGCATGCAATTGGGGAAACACATGGCGTTGGTGACACCTCAGGATACTTACGCCGCATCGACGCGTTGAATTTTACCCTCAGTCACGATGACGGTATGAAGCTTGACGACATCGAGAATGCCGACATTATTATTACAGGTGTTTCCCGCAGCGGGAAAACACCAACTTGTCTGTATCTTGCAATGCATTACAACCTAAAAGCTGCAAACTATCCGCTTACGGACTCAGACTTTGATCAGCCTCATTTACCCGAACGACTCAGCCACTCACGCGAGCGCGTATACGGTTTAAGTATTTCACCACAACAATTATGCAAAATAAGAGAAGAACGAAAACCGAACAGTAAATATGCATCATATGAACAGTGTGTATATGAAGTGGGTAAAGCAGAAATGATATTCAATAATTCTAGAACTCCATACACCGACACTTCATCCGTTTCCATTGAAGAAATCGCTACCACCATCATCCAACGCATGAACCTAAAACCGCAGGGGAAATGGTAAGTGCAAGGATGCACGCATATGAGATGCAACAGGGATGTTGCTTCAGATTAAAGTTAGATTAAGTTGGGTTGCCCGCATACGCCCAGTAGCGGTTATTGTTGAAACTCAGACACCTTACAATCCATTTTTCCTCTTTGATATTGAGAGCTATAACCCCCCTTAGCAGTGAGTTTGCCATTTGTGTCACGTGTGAATTTCATCTTGCCTGAAATATTAGGGCAATCTGCAGCTGCTCCTTCAACTGATACTGAAAACTTCAAAGTATCTTTTTTTAATTTTCCTTTTAGTATTGAATTTTTGCCGCGCTGTGGAAAACACCAAGTTGTTTCACCCTTAATTTTCTTACCATTTACTTCTTTAAAGTAAAATCTGATAACACCTGTGAAATATTGATCGGAAGAACTACAATCCCATACTTTTGCAGATATTTCAGTCAGATCAATCGGCCCTTCAGCAAACGATGCGTTACACACCAAAAATAAGGCTAGTGATATAATAATATTTTGACTAATTAATTTCATAAATGATTTCCCCAACCTGCATTATTGTTAAATCACCAAACTCTAACCAGTAACTACATCCATGTTGTTTCTCATATTCGCATATTCCCTATTCCCACCTTGTCGATGCAAGTAAATTGCACAAGCCACTCTTAAGAAAGAGGTAAAGTTACTTACATCTTTATGCGTTTCTAGAATTTCGTCATACAGCACGTTAATAAATTGCGGAACGGTCTGACGTTCCTCTAATGCCATTTGATCAAGAATTTCCCAAAACTCGTTTTCTAGACGTATGCTGGTGACACATCCTTGAATGCGGATGGAACGGGCGTCACTGTCGTAACGATCTTGTGGTGTACCTGTATATATATTGCACATAAATTCTGAACCTTATAAAAATTATGGTTTTAGTTCTAATTTCGTCTGCAAATTACGCACTCATATTTATAGAGCAACAACAACATCTACACAAGTAGTATTCCATTACTACCTGATCAATGATTGAGTTTTTATACTTAAATTTATAATTTAGAGGATAAGCATGGCAAAAGTAATCCATTCAATGATTCGCGTTTTAGACGTGGATCGTTCTAAAGAATTCTATGAAAAAGCGTTTGGTTTAAAAGAAAAACGCTATCTCGATTTCGATGATTTCGCACTTGTGTATTTAGGCAATGACGAAAATGATTTCGAAATCGAACTTACATTAAATAAAGGTCAAAAAGATGCATATACCCATGGCGATGGTTACGGGCATATTGCAGTTTGTGTCGATAACTTAGATGCAGAACATGAGCGCATTAAGTCACTTGGCTATGAACCACAAGATGTGGTCTCGTTTAGTCCTGGCGGTGAATTATTAGCAAAGTTTTTCTTCATTAAAGATCCTGACGGATATGAAATAGAAGTATTACAACGGCATGGAGCGTATACATAAGAATGGAATCATAATTTTATAAACGCCTCACAACAATAATAATAATCATTGAGGCATAGCGGAGGAGGTATCTATGTTAGACCTAGATCTAACGCGTCGCGATTTTCTAAAAACCAGCGGCACCGTACTAATGGGAACATTAGCTACAACAACAGGTGTGCTTAGTGTATTGGCGCCAAGCAAAACCTGGGCACTTGAACTCACCAAACTTGATAAAGCAACGGGTCAAACGTTACTACAAGCTACACGACATATTTTTCCACATGCAACTTTAGATGATGCTGTATATGCACTCGTTGTTAAGGATTTAGATGCCGCCGCCGCAGGAGATGATGCGGTTGCTAAATTACTCACGGATGGTGCAGCAGAACTTAATGCAGGCGCAGGTGGTGATTGGTTAGCTGCAGATAACGATAAACAATTTTCCGTAATCGAAAAAATGGCTGGCAATGATTTCTTTGAGAAGATTCGTGGCACGGCTGTTGTCTCTTTATATAACAATGAAATGGCATGGGCTCATTTTGGTTATGAAGGCGATGCCTGGAAAGAAGGCGGATATCTTACACGTGGCTTCAATGATTTAAATTGGCTACCCGATCCACCTGCTGATGCCAGTCCGGCTCCATTTTCAGCTGAACAATAAGGAGAACAACCATGGCTAAATATGATTTAGATGATGATGGTGTAGTCGTCATAATTGGTTCAGGAGCAGGTGGTGGCACACTTGCAAATGAGTTGTGTCAAAAAGGTATTGAAGTGGTCTTGCTAGAAGCCGGTGGACATGAATCAAACGAAAGTTTCGTCAATGACGAATGGTCTTCGTTTGGGCAGATTTCCTGGTTAGATTCACGTAGCTCTTCTGGTTCCTGGCGCGTAGGAAAAGATTTTAACGGTTTACCCGCGTGGATCTGCAAGACAGTTGGTGGATCTACAACTCACTGGGCAGGTGCGAGTTTACGTTTTCAAGATCACGAGTTTCGCGTAAAAACCGAGTACGGTGATATCGACGACGCAAACATGTTGGATTGGCCCATCACACTAAAAGATTTGGAGCCTTATTACGCTAAAGCCGAAGACAAAATGGGTGTTACACGCACCAATGGCATACCAGGTTTGCCTGGCAATAATAATTTCAAAGTAATGCATGCTGGCGCTACAAAATTGGGCTATAAAAACTGTCATACAGGAAACATGGCAATTAACAGTAAACCACGCGATGGTCGCGCTTCTTGTTTACAACTTGGATTTTGTTTTCAAGGCTGCAAAACAGGTGCGAAATGGTCAACGCTTGTTGCTGAAATTCCTAAAGCAGAAGCAACAGGAAAATTAGACTTACGCCCTAAGTCACATGTATTAAAAATCGAGCAAGATAAATCAGGCAAAGTAAGCGGGGTGGTTTATGCAGATGCAGACGGCAATCAGCACATGCAAAAAGCACGTGCGGTTTGCGTTGCAGGTAATTCAATTGAATCACCACGTTTATTACTTAATTCTGAAAATAGCCAAAGTCCTGATGGCTTGGCAAACTCGTCAGGTCAAGTCGGTAAAAACTATATGCGCCATATGACAGGTTCTGTGTATGCTGAGTTTGAAAAGCCTGTTCACATGTGGCGTGGTACAACCATGGCTGGAATCATCACAGATGAATCCATCAATGACCCTAAACGCGGCTTTGTAGGTGGCTATGAAATGGAAACGCTCTCAATTGGTTTACCGTTTATGGCAGCTTTCCTAGACCCCGGTTCCTGGGGAGCAGACTTCACAAGGAAGATGGATACATATAGTCATATGGCAGGTATGTGGTTAGTTGGTGAAGACTTACCACAAGAATCTAATGCCATAACGTTGCATGCTGAAAATAAAGACCAGCATGGAATGCCCACACCGAATGTGCATTTTGATGATCATCCAAATGACATTGCAATGCGCGAACATGCCTATAAACAAGGTTCTGCTGTTTATGATGCGGCTGGTGCGAAAGAAAACTTCTTAGTACCACCATACCCATCGACACATAACCTTGGCACCAACCGCATGAGTGCAAATGCAAAAGACGGTGTGTGCAACGCACATGGTCAAACTCATGACATCGCAAATTTGTTTATTTCAGACGGCAGTCAGTTCACAACAGGTGCGGCGGAGAATCCAACGCTTACCATCGTGACCTTAGCGATTCGCCAAGCGGATTACATCGCCAAGCAAATGACTGAAAAAGCTATTTAACTTTTGTAGCTTTGCTATGTAAAAAAGCCTTCTTTTTAGAAGGCTTTTTTTGCTTATATAGAATTGATTTTTTCAATATCAATAAATTTTTTATATGACACATTCACTATTTAATTTATCAACATGGTTTTTAACTTATTTACTTTCATCATTTATCCTTATCTTCTGATCATAATCTTTATAAATGAAAGGCATAA
>JBCCEI010000134.1:0-4790 GCA_039030355.1 Pseudomonadota bacterium
CGCCAACCCGGCATGTTGTATGTTTTCGACAGTGAATAAAACTCAACTGCAATCTCTTTAGCGCCTTCCACTTGCAAAATTGATGGTGCCTCATAGCCGTCAAACGTAATCTCACCATATGCAATATCATGCACCAGCCACATATGGTGTTGTTTTGCGATGGTCACCAATCTTTGCAAAAAATCTAGGTCCACACACTTTGTGGTTGGATTACCAGGGAAATTAACGATCAGCATCTTTGGTTTTGGCCATGAATCCTCGATTGCCTTTTCTAACTCAGAAAAAAAATCAGAATCTTCGGTTAATGGCACATAACTAATATCTGCACCAGCGATGACACAGCCGTAAGGATGTATTGGATATGCTGGATTAGGCACCAATACAACATCACCCGGCCCCAAGGTCGCTAACGTTAAATGCGCCAAGCCCTCCTTTGAGCCAATGGTAACGATCGCTTCTTTATCAGGATCAATTTCGACGTTAAATTTGCGTAAATACCAATCTGCTATCGCTTTTCGCAAACGCGGGATACCTTTAGATAATGAATAGCGATGGGTGTTTTCTCGCTGCGCTGCCTCAACTAATTTATCTGTAATATGTTTTGGGGCAGGCTTATCTGGATTTCCCATACCAAAATCAACAATGTCCTCACCTCGTGCACGTGCATCGGCTTTGAGTTCATTGACAATGTTGAAAACATACGGCGGAAGCCGTGATATTCTGGGGAAATCTTCCATTCGATCCATCTATCCTATAAGCGCTGAGTATAATACGCGATTCACTTACAGGTGCCTAACCTATTCTATATATAAACATTAATTTAAGCTTGAATTATGGATCTCACTCAAGACAAGGCCGATGCAAAATATCTCATTACTGGATATACAGCAGATTGCGTGATGGTGAATAATGAACCTCATTACAAAAGTCTAATCATTGCACCAAACACTTTAATTTCATCATGGGAAGTAAATGATATTTCTCAGCTAAATGAAAAAAATTTAGCACAAATTACTCGACAGCAACCTGAGATTGTCCTCATTGGAACCGGTCAACAATTGCAGCTTCCTGACCCAAAAATGATTGCTTATTTTGCACATCATCAAATTGGTTTAGAAGCAATGAACACACAAGCTGCTTGTCGCACCTTTGGAATACTTGCTGCTGAAGCGAGAAAAGTAATGGCTGGAATTATAATTTCGAACGATTAGCGTTTAGGCAAATATCTCAAAGGGTCGACCGGCTTACCTTTATAACGAATTTCAAAATGCAGTTTTGCTTCAGAAGTTCCAGTATTTCCAAGTTCTGCAATCTTTTGCCCACGCTTCACTTCTCCACCCTCTTTGACGAACAATTTTTTATTATGTGCATAGGCGCTTAAAAACTGCTCGCTATGTTTAACGATGATTAAATTCCCATAACTCGCTAAACCATTACCACTGTAAACCACTTTCCCAGAAGATGCTGCGAGAACAGGCTGGCCAATCTTGCCACCAATATCGATACCTTTATTACCACCTAGCTTAGACGAATAAGTTCGAATCACTTTGCCTTGTGTTGGCCAGTTCCAAGTATGTCTTACAAGCTTCTCAGGTCTCTTATCAATAGCTTTTGTAACAGTTTTTTTTCTGTTATTGGAAGTGACACTTGGTTTAGTTTTATTTTTTGCTGCATAGGTTTTAGATGTCACGCTAGAAGGAGATAACTTTAGTCTTTGTCCTGCATAAATTGTGTATGGAGGATGTATATTGTTCCATCGCGCGATTTTTTTATAATCTATACCATGGCGAAAAGCAATTGCGTAGAGTGTTTCACCTTTTTGTACCGTATGAAATCCATGATCATAGTCATAATAAACCTTACTATTGTGGTTCGTGGCACATGAAGCAATAAACAATAAAAGTAGGCACGCAATTATTTTTCTTATATAAAGATTCATTTAATGCAAAAATTTAAAATATACGATAGCCAAGATTAATAATAAGACCGTTACCCAGCCAATCCATTCCACATATTTCAAAATTACAGGCTCAAGTTTTGGACCAGCATACTTGAGCAGCCCGGCAACCAAAAAAAACCTTGCCCCTCTGCCAATAAATGAAGCGATAATAAATGGCAACAATGCGAGTGATAATAATCCTGCAGTAACCGTGAATAGTTTATAGGGAATTGGAGAAAACCCCGCAACAAACACCACCCATACACCCCATTCGTCAAACCAAGTTTTTGCCAATTCAAATTTGGATAGATGTGATGATGATTGAACCCAGGGTTGTATATACTCAAACGCAAATGCGCCAATAAAATAACCCAAAACACCACCCAATACAGATGTAACTGTAGTCAAAAATGCAAAACGCCAAGCTTTATTAGGTTGCGCAACAGACATTGGTGCCAACATGACATCTGGAGGTATAGGAAAAAAAGAAGATTCAGCAAAACTCAGCACACCTAAATAGTATTCTGCATGAGAATGCCTTGACCAACCCATCACTTTTTCATATAACCAAGCAAATACTTTCATACACCGCCTTGGATTAGTGGTACAAAACTAACTGAATCAAGGTGTTCTCGTTGTATACCCTCAGACGTCTTATGTAACAACAATAGTTCTTGAATTTCAGAAGTTTTACCCACTGGTATAACGAGTCGGCCATTATCCGCCAGTTGTTCAATTAATGATTCGGGAACTTCTTTTGGTGCGGCAGTTACAACAATTGCATCATATGGCGCATAACTATCCCACCCCCAAGCACCATCTGATAATTTAAATCGAATATTACGTAAACCCATACTCATTGCACGACGTCTTGCTTGTTGATACAGAGGCTCTACTCTTTCTACTGTGTAAACATCTTTTACAATTGAAGCAAGAATAGCAGCTTGGTAGCCAGAGCCGCTTCCTACTTCTAAAACTTTTTCAGGTATTCCATCTTTGATAATGGCCTCTGTCATGCGCGCAACAACATAAGGTTGCGATATCGTTTGTTTATGTCCAATTGGCAAGGCTGTATCTTCATAAGCACGCGAAGCAAGTGCTTCATCAACGAAAAGATGTCTTGGTGTATTTCGCATCGCTTCAAGCACGTGCGAATGACTAATACCTTTTTCTTCCAAACGTGTAATCAATCGATCACGCGTTCGTTGCGAAGTCATGCCAATACCTTGATGCAATTTTTGATTCATTAACGATGCATTCGTAAGTTAAATTTCACAATCCATCAGCCAATTTTCAACCGACTCCATGGCTTTATAGTGTGTTAAATCTAGATGCATTGGAGATACTGAAACATAATTATTATTTACGGCATAGAAATCGGTTCCTACACCTGCATCTTGCTCTGGACCTGCGGCACCTACCCAATAAATCGGTTTGCCACGCGGGTCTTTTGATTCTAAAACAGGCTCGGCTTTGTGTCGGTTACCCAATCGTGTGGTTTGGATCCCTGCAATAGAATTTTTATCAACATCTGGAATATTGATATTGATGATCACATCACTTGGCAAAGTAGTTTTAGTTAATTTTGAAATTAAAGCATGACTAATTTCTGCAGCAACTTGCAGGAATTGTGGCTGAAAAGATGTAGATGAGATGGCTACAGCCGGCAATCCTAAAAATCGCCCTTCAATTGCTGCGGCTACGGTACCGGAGTAAATAACATCGTCACCCAGATTGGCACCTTCATTGATTCCCGAAACAACGATATCAGGCTCATCTTTCAAAAGACCTGTAATAGCCAAGTGTACACAATCGGTAGGGGTTCCATCGACGCTGTACCAATTATCTGCAACTTGTTGAGCACGAATGGGCCTTTCAAGTGTCAAAGAGTTACTGGCTGCACTGCGGTTTCGATTTGGCGCAACAACTGAAATTTTACCTAAAGGTGCTAAAAATTCAGCTAATAACTTAAGGCCAATAGCATGGATGCCATCATCATTACTTAATAATAGGTGCATTTGTATTTCTGAATTTAGGTAAAATTAGTATGAGCGGTATACAGATCACTGTCTACAGCGAAAATAGTAACAAATTCAAACACTAAAATGGTAATTGCATATGTCCCAGGGTGATAATTCAGATAACGATTCTCTACCTGAGAGTGAAATTCGTTTTGCTGATCTATTGGAAAATGTAAAACCTTTAAACCGCGACCAGCAAAACCGAAACTCACCGCACAGTCGTAAACTCGACCCTACGCCTAAGGAAACTCTTAAAGATCAAAAACGAGTTCTTGAAGAATCACTTGATATCAGTATTGAAATAGATGATTTACAACCAGGCGATAGCTTATCGTTTTGCCGCTCTGGCATTCAAAAGAGTATTTTTAAAAAACTGAAAAAAGGTCAATACAGTATAGGAGCAGAACTAGATTTACATGGTCATACGCGACCAGAAGCGCAAGTTGCAATGGCAGAATTTATTCAGCAATCCAGAGAAAATAATATACGTTGTGTACGGATCATCCATGGCAAAGGTTATGGATCAAACAACCAGGGACCTAAAATTAAACCCTTAGTGAACAAGTGGCTACAACAGCGTAATGAAATCCTCGCATTTACCTCAGCAAGACCGAATGATGGTGGAACAGGTGCGGTATATGTACTGATAAAATCACTTCGGTGAAATAAGCGCGATAAATTGCAAAAGCAGTATTAACCAGAAACTGTCCACTGTTTAAGCGAACAATCTCATTGATATTACAATGAGGTTTACTTACACACGGAAAGAAGCCCCCAAACCATGCGTTACAGTTTAGAATTTGAAATATTATAAAGTAACAAATTACTAG
>JBCCEI010000135.1:0-4660 GCA_039030355.1 Pseudomonadota bacterium
GAAGAGTTATATGTTTTACTTGAAAAAGGTGGAAAATTAGAAGCAACGAATCGATTTAACGATGCCAAACATGTCTATCAACAAGCGGCAGAGCTTGACCCGTTATCGAATGAAGCCAAACAAGCAGTAAATAGAGTAAGTGCGCGATTGGCGCAAATTGAATTTAATCAATTAATGAATCAGGGTCATACGTCTCTGTCACTAGAACAATATAGCGATGCACGTGCCGCTTTTACCGCTGCCCAGCAATTGGCACCAGATTCTGATAAGCCAAAACAGGGATTGGCAAAAATTCAAACGGCACTACACAATAAAAAACTGGTTGCATTAAATTCAGAAGCAGAACATTTTGAAACGATTGAAGACTGGTCTAATGCTACAAATACTTATCAACAAATTTTAACCTTATCACCAAACTCGAGTACGGCGCGCGAAGGCTTAGTGCGTAATCAAAACCGGCAAACCATATTGACACGTCTAGATGAACTAAACTCAAATTTTTTACGCCTAAGCGCAAAATCAGTAGCGAAAGAAGCACAGCAGTTATTGGCAAAAGCAGAAAGACTCGATAGTCCAGGTAAAAAGATCGAACAAGCCGCAACGAAACTTAAGCAACAACTCGAACTTGCCAAACAACCAATCACGATCACTTTACAGTCCGATAAGCACACGGATATAGCCATATACAAAGTGGGAAAATTTGGAAAGTTTTCAAGTCGACAAGTTGATCTTAAACCTGGCAAATACACCATCGTTGGGTCACGAAAAGGTTATCGCGACGTAAGAAAAGTGGTGACAGTATTGGCCGAGATGAGCACTAAAACAATTCAAGTGCAATGTGATGAACCTATTTAGTTATTTACAACATATATAATGATTGAACAAGTTTGTATCACAGATCACAAAGGGCCCAGATTCTATACCCTTGCAGATTTTCCCATTTCTATTGGTACAGATAGTCATGCTGAGCTTGAAGTTAGCAGCAAACAGCGTGGGAAAAATCCAGCTTTCTTAATCATCATTGTTAATCGTGCTTATATTGATTCAGAAAACTCAACCATAAGTATTCTTATCAATGATGAAAAAGTTACTGGACAAAAAGAAATACAGCATGATGATATTTTAGAAATTGAAGGCACAGCATTTCATTGTGAACATATCGGAAATATTCTTTCCATCTCTTTATATGAAGATGACGCGCACTTAGTGAGTCGTAATGAGGCAATTGCATCCGATGGTGAATTAATTGAGCCCATTATTCCAATACAAGAGGCAATTATTAAAAAACCAACAAAAAAATTAACAAGATTTTTTTCGTTTGTTGGTATTTTATTATTCGGCTTACTGACCGTTGTATTGGGCTACATTTTTACAGCAAAAACGCTATTTATCGAAATCAAACCGATACCGGATCGCATTGCGTTACATGGCAAGATTTGGCCAATAAAAATTCGCGATCGTTATCTTGTACAGCCTGGTCATTACTCAATTATTGTTGATAAAACAGGTTACCGCTCTTTAGAACAGAAGATAAAAGTCAGCAAGCATAAGTCGCAAACATTGTCATTTACTCTAGAAAAAAATCCAGGCTATCTTAAATTAAGTAGTGAGCCGAATGAAAATGTTGAAATTACTATCGATGGAAAAAAATACGGGGCTACACCACTTAAGCCTATAGAATTAGATGCCGGCACCTATACGCTTGAAGCACACACCGAACGTTATCAGGCATACAGCACACAGATTGTTATCGAAGGTAAAGACCTGGAACAAAAGTTAAACGTAAAGCTATTACCAAATTGGCAAGAAGTCGTTATTGATTCGCAACCTGCAGGTGCCGCGATTTGGTTAAATGGAGAACAAAACGGCATTACCCCCGCAACAGTTGAACTTGATACAGGGCACTATAGTCTTGAATTACTTCATGCTGATTTCTTACCTTATGTAAAAGATTTTTCCGTGGATGCAAATCAAACTTTTGAATTACCTGTGGCAGAATTATTTACCAGTCCTAGTCACTTAGTTATTACTAGTACGCCAAGTAAAGCAACGGTAACCGTTGCAGGTGAAGAACAAGGGATTACTCCATTTACATTACGTTTAAATCCTAATGTAGAGCACAATATCAACTTATCCAAGCCAGGATTTAAAGCGAATCAACAAACCGTTACCCTAAAACCAGGTGAACAAAAAAGTATTTCAGCAAACTTGGAAGCCATTCTTGGAACAGTTGTGCTAAATGTAGAACCATTGGATGCTGAAATTTTTATTAATGGAAAATTTAAGGGCAGAGGTAATGTAAAGCTATCGCTACCCAGCGCAAGTCAACGCTTAGAAGTGCGAAAATCTGGTTATCAAGTTTATGAAAAAATGATAGCACCGGAGCCCAATGCACCAAAAGTGCTAGATATCAATTTGTCACGCATCACCAGTGCCAGTCATGTTAGTAAACCAAAAAGTTTTCGCACATCTGAGGGGCACGTGTTGAAATTAATATTTGCTGGTAAATTTTCCATGGGTGCGCCACGACGTGAACAAGGAAGACGATCTAACGAAGCGCTTCACTCAGTTGAACTTAAGAAGCCTTTTTATGTGGCAATACATGAGACTACAAATCAACAATTTCTTGCGTTCAAAAACACGCATAACACTGGAACCTACAAAGGACATGATTTATCTGCCAGCACCCTTCCTGTTGCCAATATCACCTGGGATGAAGCTGCTCAATACTGTAATTGGCTAAGTATAAAAGAGGGTTTACAAACTGTTTATAAGGAAAAGAATGGTAAATTGGTTGCAAAAAACCCCATTCCTTCAGGATATAGACTGTTAACAGAAAGTGAGTGGGAATGGATTGCGCGAATCCAAAGCAATAACAAAATGAATCGCTATGAATGGGGTGAACGTTTCCCACCTAACAAAGTAACTGGCAACTATGCAGATCAGTCCGCAGCAGACCTATTGGATCCTGTAATCCCTGACTACAATGATGATTACATCGTTGCATCGCCCGTTGGCAGTTTTGCAGCAAATTATTTTGGGTTGTTTGACATAGGGGGTAACGTAGCTGAATGGTGCCATGACTATCATAGTATTTACCCAAGTTTAAGTGATGAATTGTTTACTGACCCAACTGGGCCCAAGAGTAGTGAAGCGATAGATGATAAGCACGTAATTCGAGGCGCGTCCTGGATGCGTGGAGACTTAAGCAGCACACGTCTTAGCTATCGTGATCGCGATAATACTAAACGCATAGATGTTGGCTTTCGAATCGCGAAGTACATAGACTAAGCATAATGATTCTCTTCAAACTCTCTTCAAAGTTTATAATTTTAGTAATTATTTGTTTATTGATAAAACTTATGTTTGTAACAGTACTTGCTGAAGAAAATAAACAAATGGAACCCGAAAGTGATTCTAAAGTATTAACCGAACAAAGTAATAAAGTGATTAAGCCTACTGTTGGCAAACGATCACGTGTTAAAACGCTTGAGGAATTTATTCCTTCCGAAGAAGTCTCTGCTGACAAACCTGTAGCATTTCCAAGCGATATTTAGTTACATGTTATAGACACTAGTCAAATTAATTTTACATTAATAAAAGTTTAAAATGAAAAAACACTTTCCCTTTGAATTTATTTACCAAGTCTTTAGCCTGTTGATTATTATCATTGTAGTGCATGCAGCTTATGTAGCGGTAATTCGACCTAATGCACAAGCTGAGCTAGAACAACAAGCTGAACAATTAAAATTGGATAAAGATTATGTCCCAAAACGTTCGATCTATGTGCTGATACGTGATTATGAACAAGAGGCATGTTTCATATTAATGTTTTGGTCCTTATTCATTATGGCGTTTAAAGGTGCCAACCTATTACGTGAGCGCAGCATGTTAGACAAAGATCTATTACATGCAAAAGAGGGAATTAAATTTTTACCTCAAGATGCACGTGAACTCACACGTCAAATACAAACTTTACCCAAAGAAGAACAAAATTTCTTACTACCAAGAGCACTGATAACAGCATTGCATCGCTTCAGCTCTACAAAGAATATTCAAGATGTTTCTTCTGCTACTGACAATGTATGTGAGTCTGAGTCTGAACGTTTGGATTCAGAACTATCTATCATTCGCTATATTACCTGGGCAATTCCATCGATAGGATTTTTAGGTACGGTGCGTGGTATTGGTGATGCACTTGGCCAGGCACATAAAGCGGTAGAAGGTGACATAACTGGTGTGACCGAAAGTTTGGGAGTTGCATTTAATTCCACGCTAATTGCTTTGTGTATCAGTATTGTCTTGATGTTTATCGTACATCAACTTCAGCTGATGCAAGAACGCTATATATTGGATACACAAAATTATTGTAATGATAATTTACTACGGCATTTGCAAGTCAGCTAGAGTGCCTAACTATGTCAACTAATGCTTCCACAGTTGCTATCGAACTTTATGACAGTGGTGTGCGTATCAGCAATGGGGAACAAATACTAGCTGACAGTCCGAGTTATGCGCTAATCGAAGCAGATGTAGTCGAGGTTGGTGAAGCTGCCAAACATCAGGCTCATCTTAGGCCACGGGAAATCAGCACCCATTTTTGGGCAGCGCTTACCGCAAGTAGCACTACAAAACATATTCTTAGCCATGCTGAAATTGC
>JBCCEI010000136.1:0-4617 GCA_039030355.1 Pseudomonadota bacterium
GAATTTTTTCAGGCGAATCTTGTGCGACCTGCTCAATATCCATTCCACCTTCCGCGGATGCGATGATCATAACTTGCTTTGAGGATCGATCAACCAGCATTGCCAAGTAAACTTCTCGATTTATTGAAACAACTTCCTCAAGCAAAACGCAATTAATTGGCAACCCAGCCTTTCCTGTTTGCTTGGTAACAAGTCTTTTGCCTAACATATTTGCAATAGTTGTTTCTAACTGCCCAGGCTCCTTAACGATAGAGATTCCGCCTGCTTTTCCGCGTCCACCCGCATGAACTTGGGCCTTAACAACCCATAATTGATCCTTAATAGATTCACATTTTGAGCGAATATCATCACCCAAATGAATAACATGCGAATTCAATACAGGGATGCCATGCTCCACAAACAATGCTTTGGCTTGGTATTCATGTATATTCATATCTTATTGTGCTCTTCTCGTTAGAATGGCGCATTATACTGATGATTAGATGGCGATGCGAAAGTTAAACTCATGTATATTTAATTCTGCAATATGAAAACTTTTAATCAATTCGCTTAACTCAAAATGAGTGATTTCTTCGAAGAAAAGATGGTACAACAGTGGCCCGCGCTCAGGCTGTTCTCTTTATATCGTCTTGGTGTATCAGTTATTTTTTTTAGCCTTAGTTTATTTGCAAACGAAGGTCGTTTTCTTGCTTCTTCTGATCCATCTTTATTGAAAGTAATTAGTGGGTGCTACTTAGCATTTGCAATTATCGCTTTAATATGTGCTTACCTAAGATGGTTGCCTTATAAGCTGCAAGTTTATCTCTCTATTCTTATTGATATTTTTGCAATAGTTTTACTGATGAATCTTTATGGTGGTGTCACAAGCGGATTTGGCACACTGATGATTGCCGTTGTTGCAGGAGGCAGTTTATTACTCCCTGGCAAAACTGCACTTCTTTTTGCAGCACTTGCTTCTCTAGCAATTCTAGGTAATGAAATTTATGCAAACCTAAATAATTTTTTTGAAAATACAGCTTATACACAAGCTGGTTTATTAGGTGCAGCATTATTTGCGACTGCACTCCTCGCAATGACACTTGCAAGTCGCGCCTCAGAAAGTGCAAAACTTGCTGTACAACGTGGTGTTGATCTCGCTAACTTGGCAAAATTAAATGACCATTTGATCAACCGAATGGATGCAGGAATTATGGTGGTTGATGAAAACAGCACTATTCGCATGCACAACCATGCAGCATGGAATCTATTAGGCCAACCTGATATTAATGAGCAAACTAAATTGTTAGACATTTCAGTGCCATTATTTGACTTGTTCAAATCGTGGAACAAAGCTGCGGAAAATCCAGAATTTAGAAATCACCTTGGGCGACTTAAGCAAGCCGACAAAGCAGATCTACAAGTCCGAATTGTTCCAGTTGGTTTGCGCAAACATGACCGAGGCTCCGTAATCTATCTAAATGATAATAGCGAAGTTGATAAACAGGTGCAGGAAACTAAGCTTGCATCGTTAGGTAGACTGACAGCGAGTATTGCACATGAAATTAGAAATCCTCTTGGTGCTATTAGTCATGCTGCGCAATTGTTAGATGAATCTGAAGATCTGGATAAAGCAGATAAACGGCTAGCAACGATAATTCAGGATCAATCAGTGCGCTTGAATAATATAATTAACAATGTTCTACGTTTATCGCGTCGTGAAAAGCCCAAACCTGAAGAAATTCAATTAAGCTCATGGATAAGAAATTTTATTGAAGAATTTTCTCGCAACAATGAATTGCATGAAAATTGGGTTTCAGTAAAAATTACACCTTCTGACTCAATTATTATGATGGATGCAAATAATCTACATCAAGTATTGTGGAACTTGTGCAAAAATGCAAAAAAGTATGGAATGAAAAATGAAGAAAAAGTACAGGTTCAGTTAACGGTCGATGCTGGCCACAATAACACTCGCCCCTATCTAGATGTCATCGATAATGGGCCGGGTATCAGCTATGAGCATCAAGCGCAATTATTTGAACCGTTTTTCACCACCAGTGATACAGGTACAGGCCTTGGATTATACCTTTCACGCGAATTATGCAAGAACAATGGTGGAGATTTACGCTATATTCACCTCCCTGAAGGCGGTAGCTGTTTTAGAATTGAGTTCCCGCAGGCTATGAAAATTTCATCCAGCGAGCTAAGAGAGGCATAGCTTGAAAAATATATTAGTCGTTGATGACGAACCAGATATTCGTGAATTGTTAGAAATTACTCTTAGTCGCATGGATCTAGATTCACATGCCGCAGCTAACGTGCGCGAAGCTAAATCGCTTTTAGAAAATGAACCGTTCGATTTATGTCTTACAGACATGAAGTTACCTGATGGCACTGGTATCGAACTCGTAGAATATATCCAAGAAAATTTTCCCAATATACCTGTAGCCGTAATCACTGCATTTGGGAGCATGGAAGCAGCAATTAAAGCGTTAAAAGCGGGTGCATTTGATTTTGTTTCCAAGCCAATCGATTTAAATATTCTGCGTGGGCTTGTAGACAGCGCATTAAAAGTTGCCAGTACGCCAATTGAAGACGCGCCTAAAAGTAAATCTAAAAATACACAAAAACTGCTTGGTGAATCTGAAGCGATGTTGGAATTGCGGCAAAAAATTGACAAACTTGCCCGTAGTCAAGCTCCTGTGTACTTACGAGGTGAGTCAGGTGTAGGTAAAGAATTGGTTGCCACACAAATACATCAACAAGGCCCACGCGCTAAAGCTAGTTTTGTTCCAGTAAACTGTGGTGCCATACCAACTGAACTCATGGAGAGTGAATTCTTTGGACATTTAAAAGGTAGCTTTACAGGAGCAACAAACGATAAAGAAGGTTTATTTCAAGCTGCAAATGGTGGCACGTTATTTTTAGATGAAATTGCAGAATTACCAATTCATATGCAAGTCAAACTTCTTCGTGCTATACAAGAAAAAGCGATCAAACCAATTGGTGGGCAAAAAGAAATTCCGGTGGATATTCGCTTACTCAGCGCTACGCACAAAGACCTAAGTGCTGAAGTTGAAGCAGGAAATTTTCGACAAGATTTATATTATCGAATCAATGTAATCGAGTTAAATATTCCACCACTACGAGAACGTATTACAGATTTACCGATTCTTGCAAACTTTATGCTAAGTCGAATATCTGGCAACAATGATCAAAATTACAGTCTTGCTGAAGATGCTATCGGCAAACTAAAGGACTACCCTTTCCCAGGCAATATACGCGAACTAGAAAACATACTTGAACGTGCTGCCACGCTATGTGATGGAAATGAAATTACTGCAAATGACCTTGATCTACCTGATGCCAAACAGATTTCTGGAACAGATCAGCCAAACCCTGAAGAATCATCTATCTCGCTCTCAGTAGACCAGCTAGAGGATTATCTGATTCAAAAAGAGCGCAAAGCTATCGTTGCCGCATTAGAAAAAACACGCTGGAACAAAACTGCCGCCGCGAAGCTACTAGGTATCACTTTTCGCCAATTACGCTATCGACTGCAAAAGCTTGAGTTAGAATAGGCAATTCAATTTGGACTGACAATTTTTGTCACTCTTGAACACTGAACTCCAACTACCCAACAAATCTTGCCGCTTGTCTCCTACATCCTTAATTTAGGCTGTAAATTGAACATACTGTTTTTATTAGAGTTATCTAGCCGTGACTGATTTGGCACGATATCTGTATATATTTAGCAATGATTACTTAGATCTTGTGTTTAGGTAGTCGCCAGTTCTTCCGGAGTTGGAGTCATTAAGGACTACTAGCAAGGACAGCTGGGAACTTAATGTTCAACTTAAATTGTTTAAATTAAATGAGGATAGGAGATTCCCCATGAAAAAAATGCAAAAAGGTTTTACCTTAATCGAATTGATGATCGTTGTTGCGATTATCGGTATTCTTGCGGCGATTGCGATTCCTGCTTACCAGGATTACACAACACGCGCAAAAATTACTGAAGCTGTAAACGCGCTAGCGCCTGCTAAGACTTCAGTTTCTGAATTCTTCATCTCACAAGGCTCAATGCCTGCGCTTGCTGTAGATGCTGGATTTAACCAAACTATTCAAAGTAAGTTTGTAGGCACACTTGGTTATACTCGTACAGATGCTAATAACTCAGTACTTCGTGTCAGCATTACACAAACAGTTGGTGGTGGCACTGCTGCGGGCCAGACTATTCTTATGAATGCACAAGGTACTGCGGGCCAAAATGTAGATTGGGACTGTGTACCTGGCACGGTTGAAACTAAATTTGTTCCTGCTGATTGCAGAAGTTAAAATAGCTTTAACCTAATCAAAACCGTCCATGTGTATTACATGGGCGGTTTTTTTATGTTTTTATCATAATTAATAATCTTGAATGAGTAAATCTACTGTTTTTAAAACTTTAAAAACACTCTTATTCATCATTCCAATATCACTATGTGTATTGGTTTATTATCCTGGCTTAAATGGTGGCTTTTATCTTGATGATGCAGTTAACATAGAAGATAACCAACACTTACAAATTGAGACGCTCTCCGCAAACAATCTATGGGCTGCTATGTGGAGTGAACAATCTGGTCATATTAAACGAGC
>JBCCEI010000137.1:0-4616 GCA_039030355.1 Pseudomonadota bacterium
CATATGGATATGAATGCGATGCCCTGCAGTAAATGCTTTTTCAGCAATTCGGCATGCTGTGCGCAATGCGAATTGTGGCGCATTATCTTTACTCACATAAAAGTCGACTTTGGTCATGCTCAAGGGCTAAAACTCATAGGCTTGATGGATTAAATACTCGGTCAATAAGGGTACGGGTCGACCTGTTGCACCTTTTTCTTTGCCCTGATGCCACGCCACACCCGCGATATCGAGGTGTGCCCAAGTGTACTTCTTGGTAAATCTGGAAAGGAAACATCCTGCGGTAATCGTGCCACCCCAGCGTCCACCAATGTTGGCGATATCGGCAAAGTTGCTATCGAGTTGAGATTGATATTCATCCCATATCGGTAGCTGCCAGGTGCGGTCACCAGTTTGTTCACCTGCATGAATTAAATCTTTGGCAAGTTCATCATCATTGCTCATCACACCTGAAGGAATTTGTCCAAGTGCTACAACACATGCGCCTGTCAAGGTTGCAATATCGATCACCACTTCGGGTTCAAACTTGTCCACGTAGGTGAGTGCATCGCATAATACCAGCCGACCTTCTGCGTCTGTGTTTAAAATTTCTACAGTCTGACCAGACATAGTGGTGACGACATCACCCGGTTTTGTTGCGCGACCATCAGGCATGTTTTCAGCACAAGTCATGACGCCAACCACATTAATGGGTAATTCGAGTTCGCAACACGCTTTCATTGTGCCGATAACACTTGCTGCGCCACACATATCAAATTTCATTTCATCCATGCTTGCGCCTGGTTTTAATGAAATACCGCCCGTATCAAAGGTGATGCCTTTGCCAACTAAAACTATTGGTTTTTCATCTACATTACCACCGTTGTATTGCATGCACACCAATTTGGCAGGTTCTATACTTCCGTTAGAAACCGCTAGTAGGGCGCCCATGCCAAGTTTTTTCATTTGTGCTTCTTCAAGCACATCGACTTTTAATTTACGGTTACCTTTTTTTAACGCTAACGCTTGCTCAGCTAAATAAGTAGGTGTGCAAATATTTCCCGGCAAATTGCCTAACTCTTTGGCAAGGCTCATACCATTTGCAATCGCTTGACCAATTTCAATGCCATCTCGAATGTCTGAAATTTCTTTTTTAGTGGATGCTAGTAATTTTTGTTTCTTTAGAAGTACCTTTGTTTTTGCTGAAGATTTAGTTTCGCTATAAACATACATCGATGAATTAAATGCCGTCACAGAAAGCTGTGCCTTGGTCATTGCATCTATATCTTCTACCTGGAGTTCATGTAGGCAATTAATAATATTTGATGTTTTGCTGCGTTTCACTTCGTTAATAGCGGCAGACAGTACTTTTTGATATGCACTTACTGTGAACTTTTCTTGTTTACCGCAGCCTACAACGACAATGCACGGATGTTTACTGCGCGCAGAAGTATGTAGTGTAGTTACTTGCCCCAACCCGCTTGAGGCAAGGCCGCGTTGGCAAGCATTTGAAATATTACCTTTATACATTTTGTCTAATTTTTTCGCTGACGGGCTCAAGCGCTTGGGGTTGAAAATCCCCACGACTACGCAATCTGCGGCTTCATTCTCTACGGATGCGGTTTTGGCTATGGTTTCCATGAAAATCCTCAATTTAACTGTCGGTGTTTGTTGCATTATTGCTAATATTGGCCTAAATGTAACCGTGTCTGGCCCGTTAATTTAAATCGTTATTGGCAAAAGCCTAAATGTTTTCCACACTTAATCGATATTTTTCAAAAGAACTTGCTCAAACTTTCGCCGCTGTCGGAATTGTTCTTTTACTTGTCATTGTTGGGAAATCATTCGTTAGCTTGCTTGGAAAAGTTATGAATGGAAAGCTACCTGCAGATGTCATCATGCCTATGCTGGGTTTGGGTATATTAAAATCCGCTATTTTGCTGGTGCCATTTGCTTTATTACTCACCATTATGTTGGTGCTTGGACGCTATTATCGCGATAGCGAAATTCATGCGATCAAAGCCAGCGGTATTGGTAGTGTGTCTTTATTGCGTTACGCCAGTTTGATTGTCGTACCGATTGTAGCGGTGTTGTTTTATTTATCTGTGTTTTCCGCGCCATGGACCGCGCAACAAATTGAAAAAATAAAACTTCAGGCAAAAGGGCTCACGGATATTTACGGATTAGTACCCGGACAATTTATTGAATCAAACCAAGGAAACTGGGTTATTTTTGTTGAGGAAGCGGATAAAGATGCTGCTGTGGTTAAAAATGTCTTTATTTCAGATCGCAGAGAAGGAAAAGTAGCAATTGAAACTGCACAATATGCTGAGCAGAAAAATTTAGATGAGCTTGGTGGCGAGTCTTTAATTTTAAAAAACGGGCAACGTTATCAAGGCGTTCCAGGTGAAGGCGGCTTTACATTGTTAACCTTCGATCAACATGCGGTACGCATTCCTGAATTTGACCTAAATCTCGATACGCAAAATCCGGAATTCAAATCGACCGCAAATTTGATTCAATCATCTGATCTAACTGATGCAGCAGAACTGCAGTGGCGTTTGTCAGTGCCCATTGCAGCGATACTATTAGCGTTGCTTGCATTTCCTTTGAGTGTAACCAACCCAAGACAAGGGCGTTTTGCTAAATTGGGGATCGCAATTGTAATTTATTTAATTTATTCAAATCTTTTGATTTTAATGGAAGCATGGGTCGCGGATGGAAAATTTCCTGCAATGCCTGGCATGTTAGTCGTGCACCTCGCCATGCTGTTATTAATTATTACGCTAACGCTTAGACAACGATCTGGCGCTTAATATGGTTCTGTTTAAACATTTTGATCGTTATTTAGGAAGAACGGTATTCATTGGCACTTTTTTTGCGTTGTTGGTGCTCTTTTCAATCGATTCACTCATCGATTTTATCAATGACATTGAAAGCGTTGATGATCGTGGTTTTACGTTAAATCATGTTTTGCTGAGATTATTTTATGGTATGCCGCAGCGTCTTTATGAATTTATGCCAACAGCGTTGTTGTTGGGTGCATTGATTGGTATTGGACAGCTTGCCTCTAAAAGTGAATTGGTTGCATTGCGCTCATCTGGTATAAGCATATTTCGTATCATGTGGTCTGTCCTTAAAGTTGGGTTCGTTTTAATTGCGATTAGTGTTTGGGTAGGTGAGATGGTGGTGCCAACTTCACAAGGTTATGTGAATAGCTTAAGTAAGAGTCAAGTCCGGCAAAGTGGTAATGATGGCGAGCAAGTTGCAGATGCCAAAAAAATTTCATTGCGGTCCAAGTATGGTGTTTGGGTGCGGGATGGCGATCGCTACATCAATGCACAAGAAATTTATCCAGATTATCGTATGCGTGATATCTGGGTGTATCAGTTAGATGAAAACTATAAACTGAAACGCGCCAGTTTTATCAAGCAGGCCATCTACCAAAATGATGTTTGGGAGTTGTCCGGTATTAAACATAGTTTAATTTCTGAAAGTGGTGTGGAAACCGTAGCAGCAGAACAAGAGCATTGGGAAAGACTGGTATCACCCAATTTATTTGATGTGATTACCGTAAAGCCAGAATTTATGGGTGCGCGAACCTTAAAAAAATATATCAACTATTTAGAAAGCAATGAGCTCGATTCGAAGCGATACCAATTAGCTTATTATAATCGTTTTGCAATTCCACTTTCTGGAATTGCAATGTTGCTTTTGGCATTACCTTTTGTTTTTCGTTCTGCGCGATCCGGTGGATTGGGTCAGCGCATTGCATTAGGAATTGCGATCGCAATTATTTTCAATTTGTTGAGTAAAGTGTTCAGTAACACCAGTGTAGTGTATGACTTGCCACCTATACTTGGTGCATTTTTACCAACCATCATTGTCATTCTAGGTGCAAGCATTGCATTGAAGAAGGTGGCTTAATTTTTTTAATATAGGGACGATTATGACGTTACTAAAATTGTTTTTAATACTTTCGTCTGTACTTATTTTTGCAATCACAATATTTGTAGTAAGCGCAAATGGCATAAACTGGCCAGCCATATTTTTTGGTGACGTTCTTGAAATAAGTTGGCGTTCTCAATTCAATGTAGATTTTTTGATTCATCTATTTTTATTGGCAACCTGGATCACATGGCGCGAGAACTTTACCGCAAAAGGCTATTTTTTTGGTTTCCTAAGTATTTTCCTAGGTGGTATGTTTGGTTTTCTTTATATTCTTTATGCGAGTGTTCAAGCGAAAGGAGACGCAAAATCTCTATTAGTAGGGGTTAGATAGTGGTATTAAAGTGTTGTTTAAAATGACTGCTAACGACTCAAAGCGTGAGCACGGGATGTACGAACATGAGTTGCAACATGGATGTTGCTTCAGGTTATAGGTAGTTGCTGTAAGTGGGAGCAGGTTGGTGAATTCAAAGAGTAAGTTTAGAATGTCCGCTAACGACCCAAAGCGGACAATATGAGTTAAAAATTTATGTCTCATGCAACTCAAATTGGACCAGTAAGTCCCTTCTTTATAGTAAAAAATTTAGTCGGTTGATGCTGTGATTAAACCTGTCGCTAGTCTGGTAACCCTGCTTGGTTTGCACTGTTGCGGGATATGGGTACTTCGTTGTTGTCTAGTGCTGATGCCG
>JBCCEI010000138.1:0-4600 GCA_039030355.1 Pseudomonadota bacterium
GCCCGCTGTATTAGCACTTTCAAATGGTGCGCGTATGGCAGGTTGCTGGATGAATACCGGCGAAGGAGGATTATCTCCCTATCACCTAGAAGGTGGCGCCGATATTGTATTTCAGATTGGTACCGCAAAATATGGGGTTCGCGATGATGAAGGAAACTTAAGTGATGACAAGTTGCGCGAAGTATCAGCTCATACTCAAGTGAAGATGTTTGAAATTAAATTAAGTCAAGGCGCAAAGCCTGGCAAAGGTGGAATTTTACCCGGTGAAAAAGTTACTAAAGAAATTTCCATGATTCGCGGAATTCCAGAAGGCAGCGATTCTATTAGCCCAAACCGTCATCCTGAAATCGATACAGTTGATGATTTATTGAATTGCATCAATCATGTTCGAGAAGTCACTGGAAAACCAGTTGGATTTAAAGCCGTGATTGGTGCTTATGGTTGGATTGATAATTTATTAAATGGTATTAAAAATCGTGGTATCGAATATGCACCCGATTTCATTACCATCGATAGCGCAGATGGCGGCACTGGAGCCGCTCCCATGAGTTTAATGGATTACATGGGTTTACCAATTGAAGAAAGCTTACCGCTTGTAATTGATCGCTTAAAAACTCATGGCTTGCGCGATCGAATAAAGGTCATCACTTCTGGAAAATTAATCACGCCTGCAGAGGTCGCATGGGCATTTGCAATTGGGGCTGACTTTGTCGTTTCTGCTCGCGGGTTTATGTTTTCACTTGGCTGCATTCAAGCATTGCAATGCAATAAAAATACATGCCCTACTGGCATCACAACACATGACAAAAAATTACAAACTGGTTTAGATGTAAAAATTAAGTCTGAACGTGTTAAAAATTATGCTCAAAACATGGCGTATGAAGTTGGCGTAATTGCACACTCATGCGGTGTACATGAACCTCGTCAACTAAAACGATTTCATGCACGCATGGTGCGTCCAGATGGCTTATCTGTTCCTTTGGATGAACTCTATCCAGAACCAAATGTATCATCATCAGACTAATTTGCACTTACAAGTGCTGCCCTATTTTAAATCTCATTAAATGAAATTAATTGAGCGCATTCCAGGGCCGCCACTATTATGGTATTCCGTAATTATTTTTGGCATCTCAAGCTCAATTCTTCGTGTACTTGCAGATATTGGCGCACAAAATCCAGTTGATGGCCGAAATGCAATTTCTTTTTGCAACATTCTTTTCGCAGGAAACGCATGTGCAGCTTGCTTACTCTATGCGATCCACCGCAAAGTTTGGGTAAGAGAAACGTTAAGTACTTTAAAATGTAAAGATTGGGTATCACTTACTTTAGTTGCTTTATTAGGAAACTGCATTGCACCAGCGTTTTTTTTCATAGCAATTGAAAGAACGATGGTGACGAGTGTTGTACTTATAAGTCAAATTGAAGCACCAATTTTACTTTTACTTGCCTGGCTCTTCTTTAAAGATAATGTTAAGCCCTTATCATTTGTCGGTTCACTCATAGCGTTGCTGGGTGTTGCGATGATTATTCTGTTACAACCTGAAAGAGAAAATTTTGCTTTTGGTGAAGGTGAACTATTTGCAGCGATTGCAGCAATTTTTTATGCAATTTCGGTTGTTGTAGGAAGAAATTGGTTGAAGAACATTCCATTAGGAATTTTTAGCGTATACCGGACTGCGATTGGCACAATCTTTTTTTTCATCATTGCGAACTATCTATTTGGCCCTGAACATTTCATAGATTTGACATCACCGTTTCTATGGAAGTGGATGATTATTTATGGAGGAATCATCATTGTTAGTGGTCAATTTGCATGGGATGCAGGATTGCGAAAATCAAACTCAACAGATGTTTCACTTGCTACCTCATTTTCACCTATTGCAGGTGTATTAGGTGCATTTCTAATTCTAGGCGAATACCCACTTCCTGCACATTATATTGGCGGGGGCATTTTAATGTTAGGAATTATCTTGGGCTCAATTGCATCAGTACAAATCAACCATCAAAAAAATGATGCTCTGAAAAATAATAAAGATCATCACTCGAAACGAGTCATGGAAGCAGAATGTAAAACAGGATTTAAAGGAATATAAATCGTCTAGTTAAATTAATTTAAAACAAATTGGAGAACAATATGTATTCTAAAATTACACAATTAATTAAATTCATGTTTACGGGAGATCGTAAATTTGAATGGCTGCCTATATTTGTCGCGCGATTTTCACTAGGCCTGTTTTTTGCAGTTTCAGGTTATAACAAACTGTTTGTACCTGAAAAACATGCTGACCTTATTCATCTCATGGGAGAAATAGGTATGCCGTTCCCAGAATTTATGGCGCTATTTTTAGCAGCCGTAGAATTTTATGGAGGCATACTATTAATGCTCGGTCTTTTTTCTTCTATTTGGGCAGTTGCTTTAACCATTGCAATGATCGTGGCAATTATTACAGTTGAAATTGATGCAATTATTCCAAAAGGTATTGGTTTTCTCGACTGGATGAGTTGGTTCCTCTACCTGCCACAAGTAATGTATGTCATTTTATTCGTCTGGCTAATCATTACAGGACCAGGAAAGTTTAGCCTGGACTATTTATTGGCAAACAAATTAAAACTTGATCGCAATTGACAACTTGCTGGATCGAGATAAGTGAAATAAAAAACCCGCAGCCGAAACGACTGCGGGTCAAGGCATCCATGCCAGGAGATGAACTTCAATCCTTGCAATAGTCTTTCAAAATAGATTTGAAAGATAAATCTGGTAAGACATATCTTAAATTGCAGAGAAATATTGTTTGTGAACTAGCACACATTTTGTGCAGTTATTCAGAAATGGCGAAAATACCAGCCAAAGATCGATTAGCAAAATGCTAAGTATGTGATTTATTGAGCGCGGAAAAGTTGGCAAACAAGTTGCTAAATCCAAAAAATACCAGATATGAAAAAATAATATTTGCGATTAAGGCATTGCGCAAAAAAGGTAGCCCCGCAATATATGACTGCATCAAGCCATTAAAGTTTGGCGTATATAGATCATGGTGCAACCATGCGCCAAAATTAGTAATGAAGAAGAATGCCAATGAAGCAATTACAGCTGCAAGCCCAACATGAATGACATTAATTTTCTTTAAGCCACTGCCAATCAATACAGTAACGACCACACCAATATAGACGTATGCAATCGTGCTATGAAAACCTATCAACCAATCACTTATCAACATTGCTGCAATTGGAATTGCATACGCTAACCATCGATTTGCAAAAAATGCGCCGGCAAATAATGCCATTGCGGCAATGGGTACTGCATTTGGTGGATGAGGTATTAGCCGAGAAAGTGCCAACAACAATACAATTGCCATTAAATATATAGGTTGTGCACGATTTTGAATCATAAAGCCATTATACGCTTAAATAATTTTTAATTGTTCCATAACCAGGCAGCTCCACGCACCCCACTTGCATCACCAAATTTAGCCTGCACAAGCTTTGTATGAACATATTCTGAAAATATCCATTTATCCCAAAGTTTTGGTACGTTTTGATACAAACGTTGCACATTAGAAATCCCACCCCCTAAAACAATTATATTTGGGTCAACTATATTAATCACATGAGCTAATGCGCGTGCCATACGATTTTCATAATGACTTATTGCTTCTTCTGCTCGTATATCGCCTTGTTCAGCTAAAGCGAAAATTTCTTCCGCTTTTAGCATCAGTTGAGTTGCTTTTTGATAATTTTTCTCTAAACCTGGCCCTGATAAAAATGTTTCTATGCAACCATTTTGCCCACACCAACATTTTGTTGATGCAAGCTCACCTTCCTCAGGCCAAGGTAAAGGATTATGCCCCCACTCACCTGCAATCGCATTTGCACCATGCAAAACATGTTTATTGATCACCAAACCTCCACCCGTACCCGTACCAACAATCACGCCAAAAACTGAGCAGGCATCTTTTGCAACACCATCGATCGCTTCAGATAATGCAAAACAATTCGCATCATTGGCCATCCGCACCTCTCGCCCTAATGAATTTTCTAAATCTTGTTTAAAAGGCTGATCATTCAGACATGTTGTGTTTGAATTTCGCATCAAACTTGTTGACGGCGATACTGACCCTGGCGTACAGATACCAATCGTACATTTTTGTCGTACTTGTTTTTCTGATTTGAATACTAATGCAGAAATGGCATTAATAATATCTTGGTAATTTATTTTTGGTGTGGCAACCCGTTCACGCAACAATTCCGCACCATCTTCAGTAATAATCAGCACCTCAATCTTAGTGCCTCCTAAATCAACACCAAGCCTAATAATATGTCTCCTCAGCAATAATATCACTGGACCAAAGTGTTTCTTTTTCACCAGAATTTTCTGCAAGTACACGACAAGCTACGAATAGAAAATCAGACAACCTATTTAAGTAGATTTGCAATTGAGGATTCAGCTCGCCATGTTCATTGTGCATCACAACGCTTCGCTCAGCACGGCGGCAAACTGTTCGAGCCAAATGACATGTAGCGGAAGCCTTCCCGCCTCCAGGTAAAATAAAATTTTTAAGTGGTGGCAAACTTTGATTATAACGATCTATTTTTTCCTCAA
>JBCCEI010000139.1:0-4559 GCA_039030355.1 Pseudomonadota bacterium
TAAAAATCTCTAAAAAAACGGCATCGAATACCATGCATTTTAAGCATCAAATTTCGCATACATTCTTTAAAAAAATGAGCAAAATATACTTGCCATAATAAACAATAAAATTTAAAAAGCTTAATACCAACTTAACAAGCATCATGATAAAATTAGTGCCTAGAAAGCAAACATCTAGTCTTAGAGGTATGTCGATGACACAACTTGTTGAGAACGTTAGTCAACCGATCTTTGAGGAGCAACGAGTTTCTCCAGTAACTTTACTCGCAATTTGGCTATTCCTAGGCATAGTGACCTATGGTTTTGCCATGTTTAAAATTTGGGCACCACTTATTTCGCCATCATTTTTGATTGCGGCATAAAGTATTCGTAAAAACTAGGTTAGTAAAACATTTGCATCATTTTTAATGATGTGATTTTTATCTTCTATACTTTATAAATCGATGAGCATGGAATACTTAAACGAGAGAAGAGTTCGCGAAGACCGTCGCGAATCTGATTCGTGTCCGCCCTTTCCATTCTTTGATAGTGATCAAACACTCGTTCGTGAAAATCGTCGTAGAGTTCCTGATCGTAGAATCAATAATATTGAAATTAGTACAGGCACCACTTCTGACAAAGAAGCCACAAGACTATTCCTATGGCACAAAGAAGAAGTTTGTGAACTGTTCCCAGATTCTGATCTTATTATTGTTGGCCGTGCACAAACCTGTGGCTTGATTTTCCAAAATCGCTACACATCACGTCAACATGCAAGATTTGAATTTGAAGATGGTAATTTCTTTATTACAGATCACAGCACAAATGGCACCTACATTAAAAACGACGAAGGTGAAATGTTTTTAATGGGCGAAAAAATGGAGCTACATGGCAGTGGAATCGTGAGCCTTGGCACACCAATCGATTACGTAGAAAAAGACGTCATTCACTACTTCTGTCCTTAGCGAAATCACACTTAACAAATTGGCCTTAAGCGCCTTATTCTCTTCACATTAATCGGCCGATTTCTACCATCCGGCTGTAGGATAGTCATAATGTATTCAAAGTGTTAGCTATTTCCGCATACTTTGAGATTGAGTCGTATATCCTCCAATTTCATGAAAGAAGACCGCAGAAAAAACGAACGCCGCAGATGGGGCCGCAAAGTCACTTATCCATTCATTGATAGTGATGGTGTGTTGGTTACCAAAAATCGACGTCGAAAAATAGATCGCAGAGAAGATCCCGTTGTAGAAGAACAGCAGGAAGAAAACGAACCTGCAGATCCAGCACTGGTTGCAGCAAGCGGTGAATCTGAAAAGAAAAATACCTCAGTCGACATCAGTGACTCAAAAGTCATGGAGCTAGAAGAAGCGCTACAAGACAAAGACGAACCAAAAACGCCGATTGAAAGCTCAATTCAAGATCTTGAAAATGAAATTCTAATTGCTACCGGGATAGAGAAGGTTGCCGCACCTGAATTAGATGTTGTAACGGAATCCACCGAGACAGAAATACCCGAAATTGATCAATCTGCAATTAATAAATCAAATGGCAAAGAAGTTTCAATCGAACTTTCCTTGAAAGGCAAAAAACATGTTGTCGATACAAAGAAAAATACCTGCCAGGTAGGACGCGACCCAAGCTGTGATATTGTTGTACAAGGTAAATTTGTATCACGCGAACACGCCAAAATTACAATTAAAGACGGTAAGCTCTTTATCGAAGATAGCAGTTTTAATGGAACCTATATTGAATTCGACAACGGTCAAAAAATTCACGTCTCCAAAGACGAACAAAAAATCCTCTCTGATGGTGTCATGAGTATGGGCAAGCCTGTTGATGGCGAATCAAAATCTGTGATTGCTTTTAAGATCAACCAATAAACTCAATCTAATTTCTTAAGCCCTATTGCAGGCTCTGTTCAGATAACACCATATTAGGGTCTTGAAAGTAAGGCTCATCTGGAAACATCTTTAAACCACGCTGGCGCGCATGGATCGCTTCATCATATTGCCCAAGTTGCTCATGCACATAGCTTAAATCTTTATAAGCTTGTGCATACTGCACAAGTAATGTGTCTTGTTCTTGATGTGCAATTACCTCTTCCAAAATTTCCAATGCATCAACGGTTAAATTCATTTCACCTGGCGCATGCTTATACAAAGTCGCCAAGGTCATATTGGCACGCCAATGTTGTTTATCTAACTTCACGGCTCGTTTTAACACTTTTTGGGATTGTTTATAAAAAGAAAATATTTCTTCAGGTGTGGCACTGAATACGGCTTTGGTAAACAGCAAATAGCCATAAAAGATGTGAGCATCAATATCTTTCTTGTTTTCTTTTGTATACATTTGCAAAAATTCAATGATGGTTTCATATTGAGCGGAGTCAATCGCTTGGCTGATCACTTCATTTTCTTCAACGACGAATTGATTTTTTGTTTTTAGTAACTCAATCGCTTTTGCTACATCCATTTCATGGAATGGATTTTTTTCATCTATTACTATTTCTAAATTAGAAGCATCGCGAAACCAACTTAATCGGCTGGTGCGACTTAAATCAGGGCGCGCATAATAATCATCCGGGGTGATCACCATCCAAAGTTGTGCCATTTCATCTTCCGAGCGCAAACCCCAACGCACAGTTTGTGCGGTGGTGTTGGGGTTGAATGGGTTTTCTAATGTGTTATCAAAGGTATACCAGGCATCAATCCGTGAACCCGCTGGAATATATTTAGGTTTGCGGTAGGTATAACGGTTCTGCCAACGCATGTCCCAATCATCAATTTTTATCAGTGGCTCTACAACACCATTCGGATACGTCACTTGCGCAAAAGCTTCTTTGCCTAAGTAATGCATATGCGGCGCAATATCTAAAATATGAAAACCTGAGGGCACGTTCATATAAAAGTGGCGTATATATTTAGGCTCATTAGCAGGAATGGTAATTTGTTGAGTGCCGATGGCGATGCCTTGAATCCATTGTGGTGGATGGTGGTCTTGAAAATAAAATGCAACTTCACTTTGGTCCACGGCTGCTTTGCCCGTGGGGTGGTAATGAATTTGCAACAGCACATCCCCACCCTTTGCAATCCACATCGCTGTGTTATTCGGCAAAGCGAACGGTTTCATACCCGGAATCCAACCCGCTAAAAAACTTGCACTGGTATCGGGGTTCATAAAATTACCGGGTCCAAACACAGCAAATCCTGGCTCGGGATCGGCTTTATCCATCTTGCGTGCACGCCCACTGTAATCCATAAACACTAATGCATGGTGCACAACACTTGGGTCACCTGGTCGAAAATCAATGCCAATTGTTGGGCGATCTATTTTAAACTTTGATGGAATCACAAAATAACGGTAAATATCTTCGCCATCTGCTGGCACGTTAAAAGCTTCTTTTACTTTTAAAACGGCATCGGGTTTTCCAAGCGGCCACTTCTCTTTCCCAAAATTAGGCGGAGGTGCTAAGTCATCATCATTCCCTTTAGGTGCGCCTGCATCTGCCCACTGTGACAGTAAATGTATTTGATGGTCACTTAACACACGTTCATCTCGAAAATCACCAAACCCTTTTACCGGCTTCCAGGGCGGCATAATGCGGTTTTGGGTTACATGCTTAATCATTGCCGCCCAACGCTTGACTTCATCGTAGTTTTGCAATGAAAAAGGGGCGACTTCACCTGGGCGATGACACTCTACACAATTGGCATTCAAAATGGGTGCAATGTGTTTGGTGTAGGTGATTTCAGATGAGTTAATTTTTGCATCATCCCACTTTGGCGCAATGCAACCGACAGGTTCTTGAAAATTGGTTTTTGGTGCTTGTTGATTAGCAACCGCTATGATCGCATCACGTAAATCATGCTCTGTAATATTCGTGCGTTGTTTACCAAGCGAGACAAAGCGGTTATCAATCCGCCCATGATATGCAATGACATCTTCACGATTAATTACATACGCTTCAGGTGTAATTTTGGGTTGTAATCGTTTTGAAAGATCACCCGTTGTATCAAAGATAAGCGGGAAAGAAATAGAAAACTCTTTTTTAAACTCTTCAACTTGCGCAAGGGTTACATCCGGGTCAGACACCACGCCATAAAACCCCAAACCATTTTGCTTGGCGAGTTCGCTTAACTCATTTAAGTTTGGAATATATTTTCGCGCAATGGGGCAATGCGTATTTAAAAAAATAATTGAAATCGGTTTTGCATCAAACCCGCTGCCAAGATGATGCGCATTCCCCTCAACATCAACAACACGCACACCCAATACTTGAGCCTGCTCTGCGTAAACAGATGACAGCTGACCAAAAAGAAACAAAAAGACGATTAATAAGAGAAATCGAGACACGCTATTATTCTTATCCAACGCAAAATACAGCAACTATTATAACGCGCAGAAAATTTAGAAACGAATTAAAACCATCAACCCAAACAATAAGTTACATTTGCAGTGGGCGAAGGGATTTGAGCATGAGAATATATAAATATGATCGCGTTAGAAGTGACGAACACAAGTACGCAGGAAGTGCATGAGCAATTTTCTGCCTCAACAGATTGATTTTTTGAAAA
>JBCCEI010000140.1:0-4339 GCA_039030355.1 Pseudomonadota bacterium
GGCTGTATGAGTTTAATAATATATTTAATTCCTCTATACTCTTACTTATACACTGAGGTGGTTTGTTGACGTTTTTATGTTTCATAAGTTGCAGTGTCATCTAATGGCAATGTGGCAATATCGATAATAGATTGATTTTGCTGCTTTAACTTCGCGTTCACTAAGCGTACTGTGTTATCAATGATGGTCAAGGTACGTAAACCTAAGAAATCAAACTTAACCAAGCCCATAGCTTCTACATCATCTTTATCGAGCTGAGTAACAACATTGGTACCACCCGTTTCACAATAAAGAGGTGTAAATGCTGTCAATTCTGTTGGCGCAATTACAACACCACCTGCATGTTTGCCTGCATTACGCGCAAGACCTTCTAACGTGCAAGCCATATCGATGACACTTTTTACATCTTCTTCATCGTTATATTGTTCTTGTAAAGCAGGTTCGCGTTCCAGCGCTTTATTAAGCGTCATGCCTACTTCAAATGGAATGAGTTTGGCAATACGGTCAACAAATCCGTACGGATGCCCCAAAACTCTACCTACATCTCGCACCACCGCACGAGCCGCCATACTTCCATAAGTTATAATTTGACTTACACGATTTCGTCCATAGCGTTCAGCAACATAATCAATTACCCGATCACGGTTATCCATACAAAAATCAATATCGAAGTCCGGCATAGAAACACGTTCCGGATTTAGAAAACGCTCAAACAGTAAATCGTATTTTAACGGGTCAACATCGGTAATACCCAACGCATACGCCACCAATGATCCCGCACCCGAACCGCGACCTGGACCCACGGGCACTGTATTCTCTTTCGCCCATTGTGTAAAATCCGCCACGATTAGAAAGTAGCCCGCATAACCCATGGCATTGATCACTTGCAACTCAACATCCAAACGCTCTTTGTACTTTTTTGTTTCATCTGAGTCTAGAATCTTTAATTTTTCAATTCTCTTCTGTAGACCTTGCTCAGACTGCTCTCGCATATAATCAGCAGGCGTATAAGACTTAGGTATTGGAAATTCAGGCAAAACATTGTCGCCAAACTTCAACGTGACATTACATCGTTTTGCTATTTCAACCGTATTCGTCATCGCTTCCGGAATATCTTTAAACAGGTGCAACATTTCTTCATTTGAGCGTAAAAATTGTTGCGCCGAATAATGTTTTGGGCGACGTGGATCATTTAGAATTCTGCTGGTGTGTATGCATACGCGCACCTCATGCGCATCAAATTCATTCGATTGCAGGAAGCGCACATCATTACTGGCGACAATAGGCAAGGAAAACTCTGCAGCAAGCTGAATCGCTTTGTGATTATATAGCTCTTCTTCTTCCCTGCCTGTACGTTGCAACTCAAGATAGTAGTTGTCAGTAAAATATTTCTTCCAAAATGAAATATATTCTTTTGCTAACTTATAATTACCTGCAACAATTGCACGCCCAACGTCGCCGTCACGCGCACCCGATAGGACAATTAAATTTTCACCAACATCCGTTAGCCATTCGCGCTCCATAGTTGGGCCACTACCACGCTGACCCTCTATGTAACTTCTGGTAACTAATTTAGTCAACGTCTGGTAGCCCTGATTGTTCTTGCATAAAAATACAACACGCGAGTTAGGCTCTTTAGGAGATATACCTGCAACCTGAGCCTCAACACCAATAATGGGTTTAATGCCATTTTTAATTGCAGCCTGATAAAACTTAACAAGAGCGAATAAATTATTGACATCCGTTAGAGCAACTGAGTACATGCCTAATTCGCTCAGCTGCTGCATGAGCCTTGGCACACGCACGATACTATCTACGAGCGAATATTCGGTGTGAAGATGTAAATGTACAAATTGCGACATGTTTCAATTTTTAAAAATTACCTTGTTACAGCAAGCGCATCTTTAACGGGCTTATAACTTTTACGATGTAAATTACAAGGGCCAAATTCTTGTAACGCAGCAATGTGTTGCGCTGTAGGATAGCCTTTGTGTTGATTGAATCCATACTGGGGCATTTTTTTATGATGTTCTTCCATTTCTCGATCGCGTGTTACTTTGGCAAGTATTGATGCAGCGCTAATTTCTGCAACCAGTTGATCACCTTTTACCACCGCAGTACATGAAACATCGATCTGCGGACAATGCAAACCATCAACATATACATGACTTGCTTTTAGCTTCATTGAAATATACGCACGCTGCATTGCCAGCAATGTTGCTTGATGAATATTTATTTTATCTATTTCACTTGCAGTGGCATAACCAATACCCCAAGCAAACGCTTTACACTTAATTTCATCGTGAAGTGTCGCACGTTTTTTTGCAGTAATTTTTTTAGAATCTGTCAAACCATCAATCAAACAGCCCACACCTAAGATGACACTTGCAGCAACAACTGGACCTGCCAGTGGGCCTCGCCCTGCTTCATCTATACCAGCAATGTCCTCTGAGCAATCAGTTGTTACTGGCATTCATTCTCTCTATAAATATGGCTGACTAAATTTTGATCTACTGTCTGTGATGAATGTTAGGTCTTGATACATAAACTTCGTATACTGCCCAAACTTATAAAAGGATACCTAAAAACTAGTGTCAGAGATACGAACTGCCGTTGTAGGTGTTGGATATTTAGGCAAATTTCATGCGCAAAAATATTCAGAATTAAAAAACAGCAAGTTACTCGCTGTTGTTGATAAAGACCTTAATAACGCTCAAGAAATAGCCAACTCACTTGGTTGTGAAGCATACACAGACTATCATGATTTACTTGGGAAAGTGGATGCAGTGAGTATTGTCGTACCCACCGATCTTCATTTTGAAGTTGCTTCAGCATTTTTAAAACGCAATACACATGTGCTGGTTGAAAAACCAATCTCAACTAATTTAGATGAAGCTGAAAAACTTATTGAGCTAGCAAATACACATAAATGCATCTTGCAAGTAGGTCATCTTGAACGGTTTAACCCTGCAATACTTGCGATTGAAAAAGAAATTTCACAAATTCGCTTTATCGAATCTCATCGTCTTGCACCTTACAATCCTCGTGGAACTGAAGTGAGTGTGGTACTGGATTTAATGATTCATGATATCGACATCATCTTAGATATAGTAGATTCGAATGTAAAAAAAATAGATGCAAGTGGGACTTCTGTATTATCAAATGACACCGACATCGCCAATGCCCGCTTAGTATTTAAAAATGGATGCGTTGCCAACGTAACCGCAAGCCGAGTGAGCAATAAATCAGATCGCAAAATGCGTATATTTCAAAACGACGCCTATCTGTCGGTTGATTTTCAAAATCGCGAATTAGCCACTTATCGAAAGGGTAATGGAGAAATGTACCCTGGCATACCGAATATTGATATCGATAAGACAACTTTTCCAAAGGCAGATGCACTAATGACTGAAATACAGCATTTTTTAAAATGCATAAAAACACAATCCACACCAAAGGTAACAGGTGAAGATGCAAAACGCGCTTTACATACTGCAATTGAAATCAGCAACTTATTAGCATAGCTTACACATACTATTATTCAGAAAAACTTTGAGAAATTCACCATGATTCCAATGCTTGATTTGAAATTGCAATATGCAAAGCTAAAAAATGAGATAGATAAAGCCGTTGCTGATGTGCTTAAAAGTACACAATTCATTATGGGGCCCAATGTGCAACAATTTGAGACTGAGGCAGCAACCTATCTAGGCTGCAAACATGCTATCTCATGCAACTCTGGTACCGATGCATTGCATTTAGCATTGCGCGCATGTGGCATAGGTGAAAATGACGAAGTCATCACAACTGCTTATACCTATGCGGCAACTGCAGAAGCAATTTGTTATGTTGGCGCAATTCCTGTGTTTGTTGATATTAATCGCGACTCTTTTAATATCTCAATTGAAGCAATTGAAGCGGCTATCACAGAACGAACTAAAGCAATCTTGCCAGTGCACCTATTTGGGCGTGTTGCAGATATGCAAACATTATCTACTTTGGCAAAAAACCATAATCTAAAGATAATTGAAGACTGCGCACAAGCTTTTGGCGCGCGTACCAATAATCAAATATCTGGAACATTTGGAGATGCGGGTTGTTTTAGCTTTTTCCCAAGCAAAAACTTGGGTTGTTATGGTGATGGTGGTTTATTCTGCACAAATTCAGACGACTTGGCAGATCAATTCAGACTTCTAAAAGCGCATGGAAGCAAAGTTCGCAACCAGCACGAAATTATAGGCTGGAACAGCAGACTCGATGAGTTACAGGCTGCGATACTGCGTATTAAATTAAAGAATATAGATCAATTTAATCAAAATCGAATCAAAGTCGCTACAAA
>JBCCEI010000141.1:0-4321 GCA_039030355.1 Pseudomonadota bacterium
CGACAGCATAAGTAAATTATGAAATATTAATATAGTAATGCCTCGTTTTTTCTAGTTGGAGAATTTCATGTCAAATGCACTTGATACACAAAATTTAAGTCCAGAAATGTTAAACAAGTGGTTTGACGAACGACTGGAACAAAAACTACAAGAACGAGAAGAGGAAAGAACACCTCAACTCTCTCTCATTGCGACAAAAGGTACGATGGATATGGCATATCCACCCTTCATATTGGCATCAACCGCTGCAGCTCTAGGCTGGGAAGTATCCTGTTTTTTTACTTTTTACGGATTAAATCTTCTAAAGAAAGATCTTGATTTAGAAATTTCTCCACTAGGCAATCCTGCTATGCCAATGAAGATGCCTTTTGGGCCAGATTGGTTTCAAAGCGTGGAATGGAATATTCCTAACGCTCTTAGCAGTAATATCCCAGGATTTGAAAAATTTGCAACAACGATGATGAAACAAACTCTCAATAACAAAGGTGTAGCAAGTGTGCAAGAACTTCGCGAACTATCTGTTGAAGCAGAAGTAAAAATGGTTGCATGTCAAATGACGGTAGATTTATTTGGTTATAACAAAGATGAATTTATTGATGATGTAAGTGACTGGGTTGGGGCAGCATCCTTTTTGCCTGCTGCACAGAAATCTGATATTTGCTTATTTATTTAATCGCTATATCTTTGAATACGTACTTTTTAATCCTTTTAAATTTAGTAATTTTCATAACATCTGCTTGCACACAAAATGTAGACAAACAATTAAATGAGAGCCGAAGCGCTATTCAAGCTCTAGCAAGCAATTTACAACAAACTTTAAAAAGCAGTATGCAAACCGGTGGGCCAATTAAAGCCCTAGAAGTTTGCAACATCGAAGCCGAAAAAATAGCGACTATAGTATCTACAGATCTAGAAGCTATCGTTGGGCGCACCTCGCTTAAAGTTCGTAATCCAAAAAACATACCAGATGCTTGGGAAGAAGAAGTATTACTTTATTTTGAACAACAAAAAATAAACGGCGCTGACTTGAAAACTTTAGAGCTTTATGAAATTACCAAAAACGAGACAGGCAAGTGGTTTCGATACATGAAAGCCATTCCAATATCAGATGTTTGTTTAATTTGTCATGGAGAAAATGTCGCGCCAGATATTCAAGAAAATTTGCACATACTGTATCCAAACGATCAAGCAAAAGGATACAAAGCAGGGGACTTGCGCGGTGCGTTTACTGTAAAGCTCAAACTATAAAGTTATTTTTTATTTTTTTGTGCAAGTACAAATTCAGTCTTCCGCTTTTTGATTTTCGCCATCATTTCAGCCTACTAAAACATTAAATTAGTCATACACAAAAAAGGCTACCGAAGTAGCCTTTTATTTTAATCATAAAGGATAGCTGATTTATTCATACAACGAGACAAAAAATTTCGAGGAAACAGAGTGTATGTGGTAATACATGAGTATTCCGAGATAATTTTTAACAAAGTTGTTGAATAAATTCAGAAATCTTATTCTAACCAAACATTTCAGCGGTCATATTGTTAAACCAACTATATGCATATTGCACTTCACGTGCTCGTGCTTCAGCTGTTGCATCCATTGGTGTCAATCCACCACCTAGTTTTTTTATCTCAGAACGATCTTCAGCAAGCGCGTAGACAGCGACCACAGAAATTCCATAATCTGGTGCAATTAAGCTATAACATGCATTGGCATATGAAGCCGTAGGCGCATCTTTACCTTGCAATAAACTCACAACTGAAGCTGCACAAACCTTAGCTTGTGTGCCTGCTGCAAATCCTGATTTTGGCATCCCTTTTGCAATACTTGCATCACCAATCACGTGAATATCTTTATGTTGCTTAGATTCAAACGTACCTAAATCAACAGGGCACCATCCAGAATCATCAGCTAACCCTGAGTCTTGCGCGACTTTTGCAGCTTGTTGTGGAGGTATGATGTTTGCTACTGCTACTTTGTGTTCATCAAAGTCAGTGCTTACAGTCATTGTTTTTGTATCGACCGACTTGATCCCACCACCAGTATCGGCACCTGCAACCCATTCAATCATTTCTCCATAAACATCTTTATAACCTTGCATAAATAAACCTTGTTTAGAAAACTTATCTTTTGCATCAATTATAAGAAGTTTAGATTTGGGTTTATTCTGCTTTAAATGATGTGCTATTTGTGCAGCACGCTCATATGGTCCAGGAGGACAACGGAAAGGGTTTTGTGGTGGCGCAATAACAACCAGACCGCCATCATCCATTGATTCCAATTGGCTGCGAAGCAGGGCAGTTTGCTTACCTGCAATCCAAGAGTGTGGCATGATTTCCGCTGCTTCTTCGCTGTAGCCTTCAATGGCACTAAACTTTAATGAAATACCAGGTGATACAACACAACGATCATATTCTAATGTCGTTCCGCCAGCAGTCATCACTTTATGGGCTTCTGCATCAATCATGGTTGCTTTATCCTGAACAAGCTTAATGCCGTGACTTGCTAAATTATCGTAACCAAATTTAATTGTTGAAATGTCGCGATCACCACCAATTACTTCATTACTCATAAAGCATGTATGGTGATGCGCCTTTGGCTCAACAATAGTGACTTCAATTGATGAATCACCCTTAGCGATGTATTTAGCCGCAATTAAACCACCAACTCCGCCGCCTACAACTACAACACGCTTATTTTTTGCATTGGCAATAAATGGAAAACTTAAACCACTCGTAGCAATCGCTCCGCTAGTGGCTTTTAAAAAACTTCTTCGATTTAGATTTGTCATTTTTTAAACTCCTTAGCTTGTGTGCGATTACTGTTGACTTGCATAAAACTGAATGAGGTCACGCATTGCATCGTCACCTGCAGATTCATGCGCTTCTTGCATTTGTTTCTTCATTTTTTTAGGCATTTCACGATCACCACTATTGTAGTCATCAAGTGTGTACTTTAGAAATGGCGCCCATTGTCCTGCTAGCACACCTGCATCATCTTCTGCTGAACTGCCACCATTCTCATGACATTTTTCACAATGTGTTTCGTGCAAAGCTGCACCGGCCTTTGCTTGGTCTGCATTTGCTGGTTGTTCGGCATTCTCAAATGGTATTTCAGCAAAGTGCTTGGCTAATAATTTGATTTCTGCAACAGAGTAACCCTGAGCAATGCGATCCATTACTGTTGAAGATCTGGCAAAATATTCTACGTCGATTAGATCTTCGTCAGCTTCTATAATTTCATCAACTTTGTCTTCATCATCACCAAATTTATATGCCAGCATTGCGCCTATGATATAAAGCTCTGACATTCCAGATATAGTTGGTGTTGCAGGTCCCTGACTAATTCCATCTGGGCCATGGCAGCCTAAGCAAGTATCTGCAAGCATTGAGGCACTGGCGCCTTCTGCAGATGCAGAACTGATACACAAGATACTTAACAACAGGATGACTAGAGAAAACTTAGTTACCATTTTTTATTCCTCCGCGATTGAATCTATTTACATTAGTTTATTAATTAAATTCGGTGAATTGATGCAGTTATTCTTTAAGTTCCAGCATCATAGCATGCGCAAATTATTATCTTACAGGGATCAGCAGTTGAATTTCCTATTCCTGTAAAGCAACTTCCTTTGGTTCTTTTGGAACCTTATGTGCCACACCCTTATGGCAATCGATACACGTTTTTTCATTGTTCTCTTTAAGTATCCTTCTATGTTTCTTACGAGCAGAGCGATCTTGTTCTTTCAAGTCCATTGCCTCGGCAGTATGGCAAGACTGACATTCACGTGAATCCGTTGCTTTCATTCGATCCCATACAGCATTTGCCATTTGCCATCGGTGATGCTCAAATTTTTCCTCATCGTCGATGGTACCCATTATCTCGTGCCATACATCTTTTGCCGCACGTAATTTAGCAACTAATTTAGGCCCAGTTTCATGCGGTACATGACAATCTGAACAGTTAGCACGGACACCAGAAATATTTTTGTAATGAACACTTTCCATCCATTCTTCCTGCACCCACTGCATTGAATGGCATGATGTACAAAATTCAGTTTGATTTGTGGACTCAAGTGTTTTAGAGGAGGCAAAAGCCAATGCAAATCCAATAGAGAGTAAAAGAACAATTGAAATCAATTTCATTGAAGGTCGTCCGCTATTAACTTATGACAGTTAACTTATTTACAAATAAGTTAAAAAGTCGTCATATAATTTATCTTACTTCATTGTGCCACTCTGACAGTAGCAGTCAAAGCATCTGATTTATAATTAAAATCACTTTTCGTACGATAGTAATATCTTAAACAAGGACTTAACTGAAG
>JBCCEI010000142.1:0-4305 GCA_039030355.1 Pseudomonadota bacterium
TACTTATGAAGCTCACAACTTCTGATCTAGATAAAATGTCAATCACATTACAGGCGCAATTCTACAAGGCGGTATCACTTTCTATTATGAAGCGTCTCTCTAAAGATGAATTGGCTGCTGATAAAGCTGCTTAATCAAGGTAATATTTATATCTAAACGATTTTCAAACTTTAGATTAAGTACACGTCTTGTCATCTAATTCGCAGGAACTTCCACTATTCCCACTAAATGCGGTGATTTTTCCTGGTGGCGCACTGCCACTACGCATATTTGAACCACGTTATCTAGATATGGTGAAGGATTGCATGCGTGATGAACATGGTTTTGGCATTGTCTTGATCAAACAAGGCAAGGAGTCAGGCCAGACTGCGGATATATACAATACGGGTACGGAATGTCGTATAGAGGATTGGCAGACACTTCCAGATGGTTTGCTTGGTATTACGGCTTATGGAGAATGTAAATTTGACATTGAAACAACAAGGGTTGAGAAGAATAAATTGCTAGTTGGGGAGATCCAACGGCTAGAACCGAATCCTGATCTGCAGCTACCAGAGGAATTCCTGGAGATGCGTAATCTGCTGCAAACTATCATTACTCAGGTGGGAGAGCCTTATACTGGATTACCTGCGGCATATGATAATGCAGGTTGGGTGGGTGCTCGTCTTACTGAGCTGTTACCTCTACAATTGGCAACTAAACAACGTTTCCTGGAGATAGATGATCATATTGTGCGTTTGCATCATCTCAAGGAGGCCATGCAGGAATCTAAATTTTTATAAAAAAAACGAAGGAGATTAAAGTGGCAACGATTGCCTTAACGAAGGATAACTTTAACGAAACGATTGAAAATAATGACACTGTCATCATCGACTTTTGGGCAGAGTGGTGTGGCCCTTGTAAATCATTTGCACCTACTTTTGAAACTGCATCAGAAAATCATAGCGATGTCGTATTTGCAAAAGTGAACACTGAAGAGCAACAAGAATTAGCACAAGCATGTAATATTCGTTCCATACCTACATTAATGATATTTCGCGATCAAATTTTATTGTATTCACAAGCAGGTGCATTACCACCGGCACAACTTGAAGACATTGTTGATAAAACCAAATCCTTGGATATGGAACAGGTTAGGGCAGATATTGAAAAGCAAAGTGAAGATTCAAAAGATGCTTAGCTACAGTGTTGGCATGCTTTAAATGTCTGATACTAATAATATAGCATCAGTCCCCGAGCGATATTCAGTGCGCCATGTGTTAAACATGGCCCTGTCACATAAAAAAGAGCTTATCACCGCACACGTAATTGCTATTCTGGCCGTGCTTGCCAGTATACCAATACCGCTATTAATTCCTTTGCTGATTGATGAGGTATTGTTAGATAAACCCGGGAAGGTTGTTGCAACAATTGGTCAGTTTTTCCCAGAATCATTGCATACTCCATTTCTTTATATCGTTGCACTTACTGTTGTTTGCATCATATTGCGATTAATTTATCTTTCCTTAAATGTTTGGCAAACACGAAAATTTGTTTGCATTGCAAAAGATATAATTTATCGCATTCGCGGCCAGTTACTGAATCGTCTTAAATCGGTTGCCATGTCAGAGTATGAAACGCTGGGCGGTGGCGCAGTTTCATCAAAATTTGTCACTGATTTAAACACAGTTGATCAATTTGCTGGTGAAACGGTCAGCAAATTCTTGGTTGCTGGGCTCACTATTTTAGGTGTTGCAGGTGTGCTGCTTTGGCTGCATTGGCAACTTGCGCTGTTTATTATGTTTGTAAACCCTCTGGTGATCTATATCACTATGTTGATTGGTAAAAAGGTAAAAGAACTAAAGAAAAAAGAAAATAAATCATTTGAAAAATTTCAGCAGTCACTCACTGAAACACTTGATGGCATCCAGCAAATTCGTGCAAGTAATCGTGAGACCTATTATTTGGAGCGGGTACGTAAAAATGCGCGACAGCTAAAAGATCATTCGGCAGCATTTTCATGGAAAAGTGATGCAGCAAATCGTTTATCTTTTTCAGTATTTTTAATCGGTTTTGATATATTTCGTGCACTGAGTATGGCGATGGTTTTGCTCACCAACTTGACTATTGGCGAGATGATTGCGGTGTTTGGTTATCTTTGGTTTATGATGGGGCCGGTACAAGAAGTGTTGAGTATTCAATATTCTTTTTATGGCGCAAAAGCCGCCTTGGGGCGCATCAATGAATTACTCTACTTGCCTTTAGAGCCTCAATATCCACATATCGAGAACCCATTTTCAAACAAACATGCTGTCAGTGTTCAATTGGATAACATTAAATTTGCTTATGGTGATGGGCCATATGTATTGGATGGAGTCAATCTTGAAATTCAAGCGGGAGAAAAAGTCGCACTTGTTGGCGCAAGTGGTGGTGGAAAATCTACCTTAGTGCAAGTTTTATTAGGGTTGTATCCACCACTGTTTGGTGAAATTAAATTTGATCATGTGCCTGTTTCACGTATTGGTATGGAGGTGGTACGTGAGCATGTTGCTTGTGTCTTGCAACATCCCGCTTTGTTTAATGACACCGTACGAATGAATTTAACCTTAGGAAGAGATGTACCTGATGCCGCGCTATGGCGTGTACTAGAAGTGGCGCAAATAAAAGATGTCATAGAAGCTATGCCAAGAGGTTTGGACAGCTTGATTGGTGTGGATGGCATTCGTCTTTCTGGTGGCCAACGTCAACGCATTGCGATTGCAAGAATGGCGCTCACCAATCCACAGGTGGTCATACTAGATGAGGCCACCTCGGCATTAGATGCAGAAACGGAAGCAAAGCTCCATTACTCCTTAGCTGAATATTTACAAGGTCGTACAATGATCATCGTAGCTCATCGATTAAGTGCGGTTAAACAGGCAGATACAGTTTATGTGTTTGAAGACGGTAAAGTTACCGAACAAGGTGGACATGAAGAATTAATTAATTCAAATGGGCTCTATGCAAAATTATATGGTCAACATCAAACTGCTTAAGCTTATATTTATTTTACTCAGTTTTATTGGAACTCATGCTTGTGCAACAGGATCGGGTTCTTATTCGCATCTTGGTAATAATGGTAAAAAATTTACTTCAGCATCTAAGATGTCTAGTAAAGACTGGAACAATCCTCAAGAATTGGAAAGAGTTTGGCAAGCAAGTTTTATAAGAATTCCACTCGCAGATGGAGGGGTACTAAAATCAACAATTGCTGATTTAATTCCAAAACAAATAGACAATGCTAAAAAATATCCCACAGTAGTATATATGCATGGTTGTTCAGGATTTTGGTCAGGTACAATGCATCGTATCGATTTTCTAGCGCAAAATGGTTTTGCTGTAATCGCTCCACCTAGTTTTGCGCGAAAAAGATACCCAAAGTCCTGTGATATAAATTTAGTACAAGGTGGATTATATCGTGACACGATTAAAATGAGGCAAAATGATGCTGGCTATGCGATCAAGCATGCCAAAGATCTACCTTGGGTTGATAAAAATAATGTCTTTTTGATGGGCTTAAGTGAAGGTGGTATTACTACTGCAACATTTTACGCTAAAGATGAAAGTAAGTCTGTAAATGCACGTGTAGTGGAGGGTTGGACATGCACTTCAACATGGGATGAATATAGTGGTGTCAGGGCACCAAAAACAGAACCGGTGTTAACATTGCTTGGTGATAAAGATCCTTGGTTTCAAAATCCCTATACAAATGGTGAATGCACCAGGTTTTTAAATGAAAAAAATGGCAGTAAGTCTATCGTCTACCGAAAGGGTAATTTAAGTTATAGGCACGAGTTACTTGAAGACGATATGGTAAAAAAATCTGTTATTCATTTTTTACAACAGCATTTAAAATAAATAACTAACTATGCAACCAACTATTAAGCGGTTGGATAAATCAGCCGAGTATTATTTTCAAGAAGGTTGTTACATCACAGAGCTTTCTAATTCTGAGGATGATCAAAATGTATCGATTGCACGTGCACGTGTTGAGCCAGGTGAGAGCACTCAATTGCATAAGCTAATTGATACGGTGGAGCGCTATGTTATTTTAGATGGCAAAGGTGAAGTTGAGCTCGATAATAGAATTAGGAAGCAACTTAACAAACATGATGTTGTAATTATTCCCCCAAATTGTCCGCAAAAAATTACAAATACTGGCTCACAAGATTTGATCTTTTTAGTGATTTGTACTCCTCAAGCAATAACTATACAGCGGGATAGTCACCGACTTTGCTGTCGCTATGTGTAACTACACCAAATCAATGGATAGCTAGTATTATGTGA
>JBCCEI010000143.1:0-4141 GCA_039030355.1 Pseudomonadota bacterium
AAGATCGAGCCACTTGCCTGGTGGCCTAGCAACCGAGCACTCTTAAATGCGTGCTGTTTTGTCGTGGGCTGACAAGGCCCAAGATGAGGATAGCAGAAAAGAGCCGTAAGTTGAAGTTCATCATTTTAATCTACATATGTTGTATTGGTTTATTCCAGTCAGCCAGAAACACAACAAAACAACATAAATGAATGCATTCACAAACAGTGGCTGAGCTGTGGGCAGGGAGAGGCCGCTTACCGGCTATATATCCCTACCCCGACAGTATTGAGACAAATTCAGCTGGGAGATGCTATTTTTAAATATTTCCAGAGAATTTGAATCTACTATGGATGAACTCAGGTTATTCCAAATATTGACAACACGTTTACTAAAAAAAGTTGCTCGTATGTTCAATTTACAACGAGTAATATTAAGCTTAAGTCGATGTCCTCTAGTTACAGTAGATGGGCTGAGCTCAAAGAAGTCATTAAAATCAAGATCGATAAGACCATAACAAATTTTGTACACCATAATTAGATCACGCTGCATCCTCCTCTCTTCCAAGCTTTTGAGGCAAAGAGTTGCCAATCTATCAGCGTAAGCCCTACTTTGTTGACCCGGGATACGTCTAGTGAAATATCTTTGGACTCTTTCCAGTAAATCAATATCTTTTAGAAATTGTGGAGAGTAAACTTCGGAAGCATATTCTAGTCTTGATCGTATAAATGTTTTATACATTTTAACCAAAAATTGGGGATTTTTAGAGTAGAATGAGTTAAATAATAAGTTCACTTTCAAGAAGCCGGTTTTTGCTGTCTCAGCGATATGCGTAGAAAATTTCAGATCGTCACTAATAATCACACCTAAATCTTTAATTGTAGAACATGCAGAAACAACAGTTTGATCTAGTGAATACTGTGTTCTAGTATTTGATTTGCCTAGGTATAATGCGTAACATTTATCAAATGCAATTTTTAATTGTTTTCTAACAGACCAAGACACCAACGTGTCTAAGGCTATATGTAGTTCTGCTTTTGTAAAGGGGTTTTGGTAGATTAAGTATATCTTAGCATCGTCTGCGTATAGCTTGACGTGTACGGATTGACATACTGTACTTAGATCATCTATGTATAGGAGGAATAATTTAGGCCCTAGTGAGCTACCCTGTGGGATGCCAGAATCGACATTACCAGAACTATAAATTCCACTACCGATTGAAACAAACTGCGATCTATTGCGAAGGTAATTCGTTAACCATGCAAGAAGTTGGCCACAGATGCCGTAACTTTCACAAATTTCAATCAACTTCGAGTGCGTTACTGAGTCAAAAGCCTTAGCTAAATCAATATATATTGCGTCGATGTTTTCTCCAGAGTCAATACTTTCTGTCCATTTGTTGAAAGTTTGCAATAGTTGAGCTACGGTGGACCGCCCCTTCATAAAACCAAACTGATCTTTCGAGATTAATGAGTTCTCACTCAAATATCTATCTAGCTCCTCGCAAATTATAGATTCCAACACCTTGGAACAACTGCAAAGAAGACTAATGGGTCTATAATTCATTACATTATCTTTGTTACCCTTTTTATGCACCGGTGTAAATTTAGCTACCTTCCATTCATTTGCGAGCCGACCAGATGTTAATGAAAGCGTATATAATTTTGTTATGGGCTCGGCGAGTGCAGTCGCTAATTTGGCGAACATGAACAGTGGAACGTTGTCAATACCATAACTAACTTTCGGGGCTAATTTTTTCAGATGTCGTAGCACCAAATTACTGTCAATATTTATCATATTTAGTGATTCATGTGTTATTTTCACTGGGTTAAGTGGTCGATGGTTGTCTTGAGTAAAAACTGAACTGAAATATTGATTAAAAAGTTCATTTTTCCGCTATCATCATAAACAAAATTACCATTTGACTTCAGTACTGGTATGTGATCTCGAGATTCAAATTTACCCTTCACATATTTCCAAAACCTGTTATCGTTTCCGGAATTTAGAATTTTATCCTCAGCTCGATGTATGTCTAATCTCTTCAATCTCCTAGCTTCTCTAGCTGCATCAAGCCAGACTCTACGGCGATGCAGGGAAGGAAAGCGTTTGTATTTCTTATACAATAGCAATTGCCGTTTATGCGACTTTAACGTTAATGCTGACCATTGATATTTCATTGTGCTGAAGTCGCATAAAGGAACATACCTATCTATTGAAGTTTGCAGATGGGATTTAACAAAAGCCCAGGCGTTATCAATATCCTGGACGTCATCTAAGCAAGTTCAGTTAATACCGTTTAAATAATTTTCCATTTATATGAAGTTAGAGCGATGAAAGTTTCGAAATTTCATTCCTTGAGAGTTTGAATCCGGTTTTATGTAGAAAGGGCCAAAGAAACCAGAAATAATAAAGTGATCAGACGTGGAGAAACTTGCTCCTACTTCAATATTACCTACGACATTTGAATAATTTGTGAAGAGCAAGTCTAGACAATTTCCTCCGTTGTGTGTAGGTTCTGATATTAGCTGTGAAAAACCAAGTTGATACATTGCGTGTACAAAACTGGCGTCACATGGGTGAAGTTCAGAGAGATCAGGATTTGCCCAGTTTATGCGGGGATAGTTGAAATCTCCTAAAATAAATTTGGTGACTGTAGGTGATACATGCAATATTCTGCTTAAGGTATCAGTTAATACTAAGGTAGACTGTAACATATCCGGGCTAGGGGAGCGGTAAGCTAGAAACAGCGAAAAAATGTGCGTTTTTTGGCTATATAGATTTATACCCGATAACTCAAAGTAGTCATTTGCAATTTCTTCGATTATCTCGAATTGTAAATTAAGTGGAAGAAGCATCAAGACTCCCCCTCCTCTCCCTGCCCGAGAATCATCATCCACTCGGATAATGTAGTGTGTCTTAGCCACATCTGACAAAATTGAATCATCAGAATTCCCTTGTAACCATGATTCCGTTACACAACAAATACTAGATGGGTTAGAAGAAAGTTCGAACAACAAATCAGGTACTTTATTGCGTATACTTCTAGCATTGAATGAAATAAAGTTTACCAAAAAAGGCTCGCATTTCTGGCCTCTGGATCCACTCAGTTTCCCTGGCGCTCTCTAGTGGGTCGCGTGATTATTTCCCCGTTTCGGATAATCAGATTAAGCTCTCCTGCAGCTCGACGGTCTCGGAGTTCGCCGCGTAATTTTCTGTCCTGTTCCCTTTCTTTTTCAGTCATGTCACGTCTAGCAATTGGCTGGAACCGTAAACCCTGACACTGAGACTCTTCCCGCATCAGCCGTGTAGCATTGGTAAGGAAAGTGCGCCGAGCGGTCACCTGGCGGTCCTTAAAACAAACCTTTAGGACCCGCTTTCCTCTGGTGCGTCCTTCGCGGAATGTCCCAGACAGAGCATCTATGGGGATGGCCAGTTTTGTGCAAATTGCCTCCATTTTCTTGGTGTCGTCTGCATTTTGCTCCATTTCACCAGTACAGTTCTCCTTGTTCCCAACAACAACTACATTATTCTTCTTTTCGTGACGTTCCAGGTGTTCCTTAACAAAGTTCATGGCCACCCTGGTTGCCGCCTCCGCAGCGGCTGCAACGATTTGTTGGTAAAACGCGTCGTCGGGTGTCGGCATCGAGTTTCCTCCAGGCGTCGACTTGCTGTGGCAGGTCCAGACATGACCATGCTGACTCAATTTCTTCAGTTCTTCGGCTCTGGCATCCGATAAACCTGGTGTGCAGATCTGACAAACGTAATTCCCTGGGGTATCATTGATGACCACACTAACGTCAGACGCCGAATAATTGCCAAGGCACTCATAATGAATAAAGGCAGAGCAAATGTTACATTGAATCATAGATAAGTGGTCGGATTTTCCGCAAAAACACGGCCTTGTAGGTTTTACCGAGGAGTTAGAAGAATTAGACCTTTTTGCGTTTACCATTCTGGCTGAGGAAATAAATCAATACAAATCAATACAAATCCTCAAGTTTAAAACGTTAGGCAGGCGGTGAGCAAACAAACGAGAGCAATCCGGTGTGCGTGCGTCTCCCGTGAATGATGAGTCGCTGATGAATTATGCAAAGCTGTATTAAGAACAGCACAAATATGTAAACAAAAACCAATGTGTAGGTCAAAACCTAGGGCAAAGCTT
>JBCCEI010000144.1:0-4055 GCA_039030355.1 Pseudomonadota bacterium
AGTTAGAATGACGAGTAGTGTGAATATTTCTAGGCGTCCCAACAACATTCCTAAACAAAGCACCCACTTGCTAAAGTCATTTCTACTTGTGTAATTGGCACCTACTTCACCCAAACCCGGGCCAAGATTGTTCAGAGTTGCAGTAACCGCAGAAAATGCAGTGACTTGATCCAGACCAGACGCCATAAGTAGCAGCAACATCACTACGAACACACCAATATATGCAGAGAAGAACCCCCAGACTGCTTCGATGACACGACTATCAACCGCTTTTGAACCAATCTTTACAGCAATTTTTGCATTAGGGTGAATTAGTCTTAGCATTTCACGCATACCTTGTTTTACCAACAACAAAACGCGAATTACTTTAATTCCGCCACCCGTTGAACCTGTACAGCCGCCAATGAAGCTGGCTAGCAACAATAACAATGGCAAGAAGCTTGGCCAAAAATAATATTGAGAAGTCGTAAATCCAGTAGTTGTTGTTATTGATACTGCATGAAAAACTGCTTTTGAAAAAGCATCACCCCAATTCAAGTACACATCACCAATGCGTAAAAATACCGCAACTATTGTTGAAATTGAGATAATGACAAAAAAATAGGTTTTAAATTCTGCATCTTGAAAATAATGTCGCAAACTTTGAGTTTTCCAAGCTATAAAGTGCAAGCCAAAATTTAATCCTGACAACAGCATAAAAATGATTGACACCATTTCAATCGATGCACTATTAAAATAACCGATACTCTCATCGTGTGTCGAAAAACCACCAATCGCCACAGTAGAAAAGCTATGGCCAATTGCATCAAACCAATTCATACCAGCTAACCAATAGCCAACAGCACATGCAATAGTTAATGATAAATAGATATACCAAAGCGCCTTAGCAGTTTCTTTAATCCGTGGTGTTAGTTTGGAGTCTTTAACAGGCCCAGGTGTTTCAGCACGGTAGAGTTGCATGCCTCCAACACCCAACATAGGCAAAATAGCCACAGCTAATACAATAATGCCCATGCCGCCTAACCACTGTAGTGATTGGCGGTAAAATAAAATTGATTTTGGCAATTCATCTAGATTGATAATGACCGTTGCGCCAGTAGTGGTTAAACCAGAAATGGATTCAAAAATTGCGTCTGTAAATCCAATTGAGAGTGATTTCGATAATAAGAATGGCAGTGCGCCAAATAATCCCAATACGGTCCAAAACAAAACTACAATTAAAAATCCATCACGCAAACGCAGATCATCACGATAACCACGCACGGGATACCAAAACATCAAGCCTGTGAGCAGCGTGATGATGAATGCCATAACAAAAGGGAATACTGGCTCGTTGTATAAATAGTCCACCACTAAGGGCGGTAACATAGTGACACTAAACCATGCTAGTAGAATCCCCAAAACACGTTGTATAACTTGTCTTTGCATGAATTACTGAATGGATTTTGATAAATATTAAAAAAATATTTAACGACTGTGCGTAAATGAATTGCTACTGTGTAATGAAATCTGACTTAAATAAATGTCGCACTAACTTGAAATAATTTTTCGATATCTTTTACTACTGACTTTTCTGCTAAAAAGATGATCACATGATCTTCTGACTGTATGATTATGTCTGCATCTGCCATGATGACCTCCTCACCTCTTGCAATGGCGCCAATAGTGGCACCTTGTGGAAGATTAATTTGCTCTATGTTACGCCCCACAACCTTAGATGTCTTTTTATCACCATGTGCCACCGCTTCGATTGCCTCCGCCGCACCACGTCGCAAAGAATGTACTGCAACAATATCTCCCTTGCGCACATGAGCTAATAACGTTCCAAGGGTAACTTGTTGAGGTGAAATCGCAATATCGATCATGCCACTTTCAACCAAATCAACATAGCTAGGGCGATTAATTAACGACATAACTTTGTTCGCGCCTAATCGTTTCGTTAGCATGGCAGAAAGGATATTTGCTTCATCATCATTAGTAAGTGCACAAAAGACATCCATGTTTTCTATATTCTCTTCTAACAACATATCCTGATCCGCTGCATCACCTTGCAAAACAATTGTTTTATCCAGTGATTCCGACAAATAGCTTGCACGCTCCGGATAACGTTCAATAATTTTAACTTGGTATTTACTCTCTAATGATTTCGCTAAATGAAACCCAATATTTCCACCACCAGCAAGTAGTATACGTTTATAGGGTTTATCCGCGCCGCGTAGATGTGTTGTTAATGCAACCGCATTTTGATGGGAAGCAAGAAAAAATACTTCGTCACCTGCCTTGATGGTCGTGTTTTCATGTAAGCCAAGTGATTGGTTATTTCGATAAATTGCAACCACCCTGGCTTCTGTTTCAGGCATGGCTTCCCATATATCACTTAACGTTTTACTAATTAAAGGACCATCTGTCTCTGCACGCATGGCGAGTAATTTGATTTTACCATCTGCGAAATCCAGAACTTGTAGTGAACCTGGATGTTCGATTAGGCGTTGTATATATTGTGAAATTAAATGCTCGGGGCTAATCAGCACATCTACCGGTAATGCTTCTTGCACAAATAAATCACTATAAGTGAGATATTCTACCGCGCGGATGCGTGCAATTTTTGTCGGAGTATGAAACAAAGTGTACGCTACTTGGCAAGCGACCATATTGGTTTCGTCGCTATTGGTAAGTGCGATGATCATATCTGCATCTTTTGCGCCAGCGCGCTCAAGCACACTGGGGTGTGAAGCTTCACCGATAATGGTTCGCAAATCTGCACGATCTTGGATGTCCTGAAGTATCAAGGCATCTGTATCAACAACGGTAATGTCGTTGTTTTCATTTGCAAGACTAAGGGCTAATGATCCACCCACCTGGCCTGCACCTAAGATTATGATTTTCATATAATTTTTAGTTCAGCCACCCTTAAAAATGACTGTTAACAGGCGGCGCAGGATAGGCGTGTTAATTCACACATGCAAGCCCTTTTCTACCTAATGTTAGCTCAGAAATCAGACAACCGGGGATTATTGAGGTTCTTTGGTATTGATGCCCAAAGCACGTAGTTTTCGATACAGATGCGTGCGCTCTAACCCAACTCGCTCTGATAGTTTACTTATATTTCCGCCTACTTGTTTTAATTGATATTGAAAATAACTTTTCTCAAATGATTCTCGTGCCTCTCTTAATGGCAGATTAAAAAGTTGTTCCTGTGAACCTGTTTTAGTTTTTGAATTTAAATTTTGGTCATCAAGCGCAACTTCAATCTCTTCTGCAGATATCTCATCATCAGAACTTAAAATTAGTAGCCTTTGCACAAGATTTTTCAGTTCATTAATATTTCCTGGCCATTGATAATGTAATAAGCGATTTTGTGCAGCAATGGTGAAACTTTTATATGGGAAATTATCTTTTGAACAGTAATAGTCAATGTAGTAACGCAACAGTTCAGGAATATCTTGCAAGTGTTCACGTAATGCAGGAATCTGCACTGCGACTACATTCAGCAAAAAATATAATTCATCATCAAATCGTTCGGCATGTACTTCGGCTTTTAAATCATGTTGTGTCGCAACAATGATTCGTGCATCAAATTTTAAACTTTTACTACCGCCCGTACGCCTAAACTGTTTCTTTTTTAATAATTGTGATAGTAACTTTTGTCCTTTTGAATTAATTTTTGCTACATCATTTATAAATATGGTTCCGCTCTTACTTGTTTCAAATATGCCAGGAGTAACTATTTCGTTCTCTTCTGTTCCAAATAATTGTTGCGCTGCCTCTGCTCGATTAAAATTGTCTTCATTTAAAAACGTAAATCGTTTCGCTTTTCGTGAACTTAATGAATGAATGTAGTTCGCATATGTATTTTTACCAACACCGGCCTCACCTTTTATAAAGACTACATTGTCGTGTGCAGCTATTTTCCTAGCCTGGTCACGTAATGCTTGCATTAGCAAACTTGCACCAATTGGCGCTTCAACTAAATTAGATTGATTACTCTCTAACTCGCTGTCATCAGCTGATTCAAGCGCACGTTTCACACTTACCAATAACTTCGCCATCGTAAG
>JBCCEI010000145.1:0-4020 GCA_039030355.1 Pseudomonadota bacterium
ATGCATTTGGCATTTCAACTTCATTACTCGCAAATAATGACTCCATAACACTGTTCTTCACAAACGCAGTCTTCCTTTGCTCGAGCTCAAGATTCATATTGTCGCGCAATTGTTTACGAAAACTTTCTTCACTGCCATCCTCAACTCCGAATTCTTTGATCAAGTCTTCATTGAGTTTAGGTAGTTTACCCTGCTCAACCTTTAACACATCTATTTCAAAAGTTGCTTCTTTTTCTGCTAAATCTTTTTGCATGTAGTCTTTTGGAAAGGTAACTTGGAATGATTTTTTATCACCTTTATTAACACCTTCCAGTTGCTTTTCGAATTCAGGCAATAAATTGCTTGAGCCAATCACAGTAGCAAAATTTTCTGCGGTTCCACCTTCAAATGCTTCACCATCAATTTTTCCAACAAAATTCAATGTAACCTGATCATCAGTATTGGCTTTACGATCAACTTCAGTCCATATCATTTTTTGTTTTAGGAGTTTTTCTACAATATCGTCCACATCACTTTCAGCAACCTCTACTTCAGCAACTTCAATTTCATACTTGCTTTCATCCGCTAAGTTAATTTCAGGGTATACCTCAAACGTGGCGACATATTTTAAATCTTTATCCGTCTCTAAATTTAACGGCTCAATACTGGGTGACCCCGCAGGTCTAAGTTTTTCTTGAACAATAGCTTGTTGATAACTTGACTGCATCGTATCGGCAATCACTTCTTGTGAAACTTGTTTACCATATCGTTGGCGCACAACACGCATTGGAACTTTGCCAGGTCGAAAGCCTGAGATTTTTACTTGGCGACTTAAGTTTTTTAATTTTTCTTCAATAGCAGTGCTTACATTTTCAACTGGCACTTCTACCGTCATTTTTCGCTCAAGGCCATTGGTGGTTTCTAAAGATACTTGCATGGGAGTATTATTTATCTACTTTACGTTTTGTTGTTTTGGGCTTAATTAAGATCTATTAAGAGTACACATGAAATTATGTCAATCTCTTTTCTCGATACCAGTTGGTTAAGTTCTAAACTATATAGTGGTCTTTTTATTTTTTCAGTTGGCTCAGTTTTGTACCCTGGATATCCACTTTTATATTTATCATGCTTAACTATGGTGCGAAAGGTGAGACTCGAACTCACACGGGTTGCCCCACTGGTACCTAAAACCAGCGCGTCTACCAATTCCGCCACTCTCGCATACCTTGTCTTCGTAGGCGCTTCTGCGCCACAAAACTTGTGACTTTTTGCTCAATCAAACAGAATTATAACTGATTTAGATTCCTAAAAACCTAGCCCCAGCTATATATTCATCTTAAGCTTGACGCCATGCCTGCACTTTTAATCTTTATTGTTTATTTTGCAATAGCACTTTTGTGTGGGGTCTTGATTGCCTACCCCATCCATATGTTTTTAGCTAATTGGTTCGAATTGGATTTCGATCGCGTTGCCGCCCGCAGCGTGCTTTTAATGACTATTATCTTATTTTTTGCGGTTTTGAAACTGCTAAAAATCAACAATTGGCAAGAACTAGGCTTCACGACGAACGCTAAACAATTCTTCATCGATGCGGGCAAAGGGATTGGGTTTGGCGTCCTCATAATGTTACCTGTCATTGCTGGACTACTACTTACTGAAAATCGTGTCATCGATACAGGCTGGGAAGTAACAGCCAACAATATATTGAGTTTGTTTTTAACCGCTCTGTTTGCAGGTGTACTCATTGCTTTGATCGAGGAAACACTTTTTCGAGGCGCAATGCTAACGGCAATTGATAAGTATGGCTCTGTATTTTTTGCAATTCTTGCGAGTAGTTTTATTTATGCCTTGGTGCACTTTTTGCAGCCTTCCGACGACATTAATTCGCAAGTACTGAATTGGGGAAGTGGTTTTGCTTTATTAAAAGATGCTTTAAATCCACTTATTCAAGTGAAATTCATATTTGATTCATTTATTGCGCTTTTTTTAGCCGGCGCCTTACTTGCAATAGTTCGGTTACGCCGTAACCGCATTGCATATTGTATCGGCATTCATGCAGGTTGGGTTCTAGCAATAAAGGTGTTTAAACGTGTTACTGATTCAAACGCTTACTCCGACTACGCGTTTTTGACCGGCAGTTATGACAAAGTGATTGGCTATTTAGCTGCTGTATGTATTGCAGTATTTATAATATTTTTGTTGAAATATATGAAAAATAGCAATTAGTGTTGTTCGCTCAACTTGATTAATGAAGTATTTTCTCAACCCGCTTCCAACCTATTAAATGTGCATCCAATAACCAGTAACGATCATCATCTAGCACATACTTAATTTCGCGCGCATAATCGTCTTGCCAATTTGTATTAGCATAATTTTGTTCTGCAACTTTTAGAATCTTCTTTTCGATATCAATTTCAGTTATAACTGCTACATGCCCGGTACCTAAAAATTCTTTCCCATAAATTAATAAATCACCGCGTTGTGGAAGATTTCTTGCGCCATTCACAATGCCTTTAAAGTTATAGACTATTTCGCTTACTGGATTACTAACTTGTGACAACATCCAAATATCAGCAGCAATTTCGACGTCACCATAAACAACATCATATTCTTGTAGCAACCAACGGCGTGCATATTCAACACATTGCCATTTTATACCGGTGTATATTTTTTCATGATGATTAGGTTCAAAGATCACACAATTTGAATTGCAATTTGAATAAGCTGTAACGCCGGTAGGGGAAGCTCCTAATACGCTTCCGTATTCAGAATTGCAGTTATTGCTACAAACAACCGGAATCGAGTTGGTAGCGTTTGATGACTCATCCGCGTGTGTGCTCGCAAAAATAATTAAGAACAGTACTAATGTGAGAAATTTCATGGTTGAGACCATTATGAGTTGCTTAGTCATGTAATCAAAGTGCTTGAATTTTCACCAGATGATTACCCAGCATCAGATTTCTTTTAAAAATTGATGGAATTTGAGCAAAACGACTGAATATTTGTTATAAATTGCAGCTTGAATTCTTATCCAAGTATACGGAGAACCCGTGGGCCTTAAAGTGAACTGTACAGATTTAGCTGCCATTTTTGGTGTCAGCCAGACTAAAATTGATACCTGGGCAGACCAGGGTTTGCCTTATTCCATTAAGCCAAAAAAGAACTCAAACCAACCCACTACTCCTAAAGATTATATTTTTGACACGACAGAAGTTATTGAGTGGTGCATTAAAAATAAAATCTCTCTGTAAATTTTTTGCAATTAAAAAGGCCCGCACTTTTACAATGCGGGCCTTTCAACAATTTACTTTAGTAAATTTAACAGTGCCTTAACTATTGCGGTATTCGCAATTCTACTCTTCGGTTTTGCGCTTTACCTTGCGCAGTAGCATTATCAGCAACTGGTTGTGATTCACCATATCCAGCAGCAGATAAGCGCGAACCGTTCACACCCCTGGAAATTAAATAATCACGTACGGCATTTGCACGACGATCAGATAAATTCTGGTTGTAAGCCGCATCACCATCACTATCTGTGTGACCTGCAATTTCTACAGCAACACCTGGATTTGCATTTAATGTGTCAGCCGTGGCATTTAACACAGCAATGGACTCACTTCTTAATTCGGCAGAGTCAGTGCGGAATAAAATTCCAGATAATGAAATTGCTTTGGCCTTAATATCACAGCCTTTAGCATCTACTTTAACGCCTGCAGGTGTTCCTGGACATGCATCTTTGCTATCCACTACACCATCGCCATCACTATCCAGTTCGCAACCATTTGCATCAACTTTTGCTCCAGCAGGCGTGTTAGGGCAGCGGTCTTTATCATCTGTGACGCCATCACCATCTGCATCACCTGGTTCTGGAGCAGGCTCTGGTTCCGCTGCTGAACTTGGACAGATAATAAATCCAAGTAAACCACCAATGGCGGCACCTGCTAATGCACCTTCGCTGTCGTCCGCAATACCGCCCAAACCAGCACCTGCGACTGCACCAGCTGCTGCACAAGCTACACGGCTATCCCATGAACGTGTGGC
>JBCCEI010000146.1:0-4015 GCA_039030355.1 Pseudomonadota bacterium
AAGCAACTTGGTGGCGTAGCACCTGTGATTGCTAATATGATCAAACAAGAACACGGTTACAAATACCACTGGGCGGTTGCAGATTATTTACAGCGTGCTGCAAGGCACATTGCATCAAAAACCGACGTTGATCATGCCTATGCGATGGGCAAAGCTGCAGTGCAATTTGCATTGCAAGGCAAAACCGCAATTATGCCTACTATTGTTAGAACCTCTAATAAACCTTATAAATGGAAAATTGGTAGCACAACTCTAGCTAAAGTTGCGAATGTAGAAAAAATGATGCCGCGAAGCTACATCTCGAAAGATGGCTTCGGCATTACCGCAAGATGTAAAACGTATTTAGCGCCATTAATTAAAGGTGAGGCTTATCCACCTTATCGGGCAGGATTACCACGATATGTTCAATTAAAAAATATTCAAGTGCCAAAAATTTTAAATACTGAATTTAAAATCTAATATTCAAAAGGTGAATGTTATTGACGAATCGTTAGCTCATCACCACGGTGAGTAAGAGATAAATCGCGTAGAAAAGACATCCCAAGTAATATTTCGTCTCCTTCCATATGTGGATTGATATCTGCTTTGATGTCTCGCAACTTAATATCACCAATGCTTACTTCTGCCAGCGTGGTTGAAAACACAGTTATGGTGCCATTTGCAGTCGAAACCAACATTGGTGCACCCTGTGCTAGCCCAATTTTTTCTGCAACTCTTTCTGGTATAGAAACATGGCTTGCGCCAGTATCGATTAAAAAAGTAACTTTTGTGTCGTTGATATTTCCAGTTGCGATGTAATGACCGAAACGGCTACTTTTTAATACAACTTGCTTTTCACCACTACTTAATACTTGTGTGTCAACATTTTGATTTGGGTTGCGTTTATTATTTTCTAGAATTCCAAAAAGCCAAACTAACATGCCAAATATGAGCACCCAGGCAGTAATGATCATCCCTTTTCCCATTTGCCTAGCGGAATCTTCTTGGTTTTTGTCTTCGGGCGAGATGTTATCCATTGCTCAATTTTAAAGCATTTATCATTTGATTAAATGCCATAGATCTATTAAATGGCTTAATTCAGACTACAAAAAGTTTTTGCATAAAACCGATCAGAAATGCTGTGCTTGCACCAAATAAAAGCAATCCACCCATCGCTTCAAACGTACTTAGCAACTGCCAACGTTTAGATAATGTTATATCTCCATAGCCTAGTGCAGTACAAGTTACTACTGAGAAATACAATGCACGACTTAAATCTTTAAATTCTCCCAACTTGAGGTAGATAAACGCCCATATCCACGCTTCAATGGTATGTATACCTATCACCATAAAAACAGTAAACGCTAACAAACTCATTGCACCAATTTTGGATTGAAGAAATTCGAATGAACTAGAAATGTTTGTTAATAAATCTGCTAGCCACACTAACCCTGCAGCATGAAATAATACAATCAATATAATAATAGTGGTGCCAAGTGGTATTTCTTTATGCATCATGATTAATATTCCAATTCCAATTCACACATATAATTATGAAAGTATACTCCCTATAATGAGTCAGAATATTTTGTAATTTCAATAAACCTAAAAATAATAATGTTTTTATTCGGTCGACACGAAACACCTTATTCGCAATTGTGCATATTGTGTTTAATTTTATATTCAACATGCATTAACCATTCTATTGCAGCAGAATCAATTAATGTGGGAATACTTTTAGATGGGCCTGTAAAACGCGAGTTTCTACCACTCAACCAAATTATAAAAGAAGTACAAGACTTAAGTAGAGGTGAATTTGAAATTGAATTTCCTGAAAACAAAATTAAACATGGCAATTGGCAAGTCAAAGAAATAAACAATCAACTTTTAATGTTACTTGCAGATCCTACGCTAGATTTAATTATTGCCAACGGGCTCATCTCTGGTAACCAAGCTTCACAAATAAGCAACTTATCCAAACCTGTCATTGCACCGATAGTGGCAGATCGAGTACTACAGGCATTGCCTTATAAAGAAACAGGAGTAAGTGGAAAACATAATTATGTCTATATTAGTGATAATCGTACCGTAGGAGACGATTTACGTAATTTTCATAATCTGGCGCAATTTAATCATCTTGGTATTGTGGTTGATAAACTGTTTTTAGACTCATTGCCACAACTAGCACGTGTAACGGACCGAGTTCAGGATGATTTGAAATTTGAAATCACTCTCATCCCGGTTGTGAATAATCTTGATGAGACGGTTGAGCAATTAGCTTCTAATGTTGACGCTATTTATGTTCCGCCACTACTACGATTTAGTGAAGCAGAATTTAAACAATTCACACAAGGTCTGATAACAAAAAAGCTTCCCAGTTATTCCTTAACAGGAAGAAACGAGCTTGAGTTAGGCATTTTGGCAACATCCAGTGGTCGTGATATAGATACGTTGCGCTATGCAAGACGCATTGCGTTACTTACACAAAGCATTTTAATTGGAACAGATCCAGCTAATCTCGCCGTTGCGTTAAATCAGTCAGAAAAATTGGCGATCAATATGCGTACCGCCAAAGCGATTGGATTTTCTCCAAAATGGGAGTTTCTAGAAATTGCGGATTTATTATACCGAGACGATATACAAGGCATCGGGAATGAATATGACCTTGTAAGCGCACTACAGCGTGCTATTGATGCGAATCTGTCTTTAAATATTGATCGATTTGATCTAAAGATTGCTGAAGATGATGTCATCAATACTCGCTCATCCCTTCTTCCACAACTCAGTTTAGGCGCAAGTAGCAACAAAATCGACAAAGATACAGCACGATTTTCTGGAACAGAAAACTCTACGGATAGCTCAGTTAATTTATCCCAAACACTTTATTCAGAATCACAGCGTTCCGGTTATCAAGTCGCAAAGTATTTACGAGAAGCAGCCGATGAAAATTTACGCTCAAGTATTCTAAACACGATTTCAGTGACCTCAACTACATATTTACAATTATTATCAGCCATAGCCTCAGAAAAGGTTAGAAGATCAAACTTAAGTGTGACAGAAACCAATCTTGAATTGGCAGAATCACGCCTTAAGATTGGAACTTCAGATCGCGCTGAGGTATTGCGCTGGAAAAGTCAGATCGCAACAGATCGAAGAAATCTTTATTCTGCAGAATCTACACGTGAGCAAGCGCAAACAATTTTAAAGCAGCAACTGCACTTGCCCCTTACCGAAACCATGCGAGTAACAGACAAAGGTATTACGAATCAACTTGTCATTTTAGAAAGCGAACGATTCAGTCGATTCTTTGATAATCCTAAAAACTTTAACACCTTTGTTGAGTTTAAAGTTCAACGTGCTTTAGAAAATGCACCTGAAATAAAAAGCGCTGAACACATTGTTGCTTCCAATGAACGAAGACTTAAAGAAGCAAAACGTGCTTACTACGTCCCAGATGTAAGTTTAAATGCTAGATATGGACAAAATCTTGATCGAAGTGGAGTAGGCAGCGAAAACATTCGTTTAGAAGATGAAGACTGGTCTGTTGGAGTTGAAGCGACCTTACCCCTATTTACAAGCGGAGCTAGAAAATCTTCTGTATCGCGTGCAAATAATGAATTAATGCAAAGTCGTATTGATAAAGAAAACATTTATGAGCAAATTGAATCACGTATTTTAACGGCATTACAACAAGCAAAAGGCAGCTATCCTGGTATTCGTCTTACCAAAGATGCAGCCACAGCCGCAAAAGAAAATTTGGATTTAGTAATCGACTCTTATTCTAAAGGTGTCGTATCCATTACAGATTTAATTGATGCACAAGATGCATCACTAGCAGCAAACTTAGATGCCGTCGATGCGCAATATCAATTTATGATTGATTGGATTGAGGTTCAACGTGCAGTAGCGAACTTTGATTTAATTTTAACCGCAATCCAATCAATCATAAATTGATATTGCGCATCGACGGCATCTAAGTTTGCTGCTAGTGATGCATCTTGTGCATCTATTAAATCTGTAATGGATACGACACCTT
>JBCCEI010000147.1:0-3852 GCA_039030355.1 Pseudomonadota bacterium
CTACATTCACACGCTCGATATTCATCAAACGCAATTTGTTTTAGCCAAACAGGCTTTGCATTGCGCACTTTCACATTTTGCGCGTCGCCAACACCGTATAAAACATCGCTGGGATTTAGCCTGTGATTACGCGGTGAACCCACTACTCATAAATGACGGTCTGAAAGCACCGCCAGAAACGTTAGTTGATGATGGGTTTGAAGGTATGACAGCGGAAGAGATCTACCATTATATTGGTGATTTAGATAATGAAGACTCAGAACTTGATAAAGAAAATAATCAAGAGCAAGATCCGGATCAGCCTGATCAAGGTGCAGGTGAAAAGCAAAATTCGAGTCACGATGATAGCCAAGAGACACAGTCTTCAAATGAAAACGATGTAAATGAAAACCTTGGTGATAATGGAATTGATTCGGATCAAGAATTAGCAGCTAAACCATCTGCACTAACACCACAGGAACAAGAAGAATTATCAGTTCAATGGCAACAGCGTTTAGCCGGCGCAGCACAACAAGCCATGCAAGCAGGTAAATTGGGTGGTTCCATGCAACGCATGGTCGACTTCATGTTGCAGCCCAAACTGCCATGGCGAATGTTGTTGGCGCGCTATATGACTTCCAGTGCACGAGATGATTATAGTTATTCGCGACCTTCTTCACGTCGCGGTGACCCGGCAATATTTCCTAGCTTACGTAGCGCACAAATTAATGTCGCGGTTGGTGTAGATATTAGTGGTTCAGTTGATGATCAAGAGATGAGTGAATTTATGTCGGAAGTGGATGCAATTAAAGCGAACATGCGTGCACGAATAACTTTACTACCATGCGATGCGAAACTTGCAAAAGGATCGCCTTGGATATTTGAGCCATGGGAAGAAGTAAAATTACCGAATCAACTTGAGGGTGGTGGGGGTACTGATTTTAATCCGGTATTTGAATGGTTAGATGAGCAAGATCAGCTGCCAGATTTGCTCGTATATTTTACTGACTGTAAAGGTTCTTTCCCGAAAGTAATTCCAAGTTTTCCTGTTATTTGGCTTGTTAAAGGGAAAGATAATCCGCCATGGGGTCAACGAGTTCAATTGAACTAATATGCAACTTTCAAGTGAAGATCAATTGCGTCTAAATGTTTTAGTTGCGCAGCCACTACAAGCCGTCCGCATTGACGAATCGCGCATGCAGGTACACGTGTTATCAGAAAAAGGCGATGCAAGTGTACAGTTAAATCCTACTTGTAAAGATGAAAAATACATTCGTTTAGTACGACAATTTTTATCTACGCATTTTTTAGGTTCGCCTGGCGGCTACCCGGTTTTTTTGCGGCGTTGGACGCGCATGGGTCAAGCGCGTGACGATAGCTTGGAGAAACTATTACTAGTAGGTGAACCAGAAGCGGTAGCTGCAGTTGTGCATGCCCAGGGTTTAACAGATGAGTTAGCTAGGCGTGCGTGGTGGTCTAGTGCGACAGCGGAAAATGCACGTCGTATGCTTGAAAAAGAATGTGTTGTAAAAGGAAAGATGGGAAAAGAATTGGCGCAATTTTTAGTTGAATTTTTACCTTTTGAAGAACAGCAAAAAGCTATAATAGATAGTGTTAATTTAGTTCTACAACCTGGGCTAATTGATGAAGAAATGCGAAATGAACTTTGGAAGCGAGGTAATAGAAAAAATTCGTACTACATTGGCTTTCTGCAACAGACACCTAATGCGCTTCCCGTTGAAAAGGAACCACATAATGATTGGCAAGATATAAGCGTTAAACTTGAAGATGAAATAGCACGAGAAAACAAGGTTGCACAACTGCTATGTCAGTCACTAAGCTCAGCTGGACAAGCCTATTTAGAAACGGCGCAGTTGGTTTTAAAAAAACCTAATGATCAAGAGGCGGTAGCGGCGATATTCAATACGATTGGCGACTATTTCGATAAATTTCAAAATTCTGTGTATAAGTGGCGAGATATTGAGGAGCTCACTGCATTTGTAGAAGAAGGGTTTGCTTCACACCAAGAAATTAGAAAACTAATAGTGATAGATGAAGGGTTTCGCCCTAAGCTAAAAGCATTATTCACCTTATCAATGATATCTGAAACACTCGTAGACCCTATTTTTGGCATGACAGATGCAATTGGCTCAGTGATGAGAAAGAGAATAGAGCATGTTGTGAGACCCATTACCGAGAATTTGCAGGTACTACGTTAAATAATCAAACGCATGGATTACTTACCCTTATTTTTAGATGTAAAAGACAAGCCATGCTTGATTGTGGGTGGTGGAGTTATTGCGGAACGTAAGGTATCTATACTTGCGCGAGCACATGCAAGTATTACAATCATTGCTCCCGAGATCACGGATGAAATAAACAGAAAAATTCAAAGCAATAATATTAAATGGCTGCAGAAAAATTTTACTGCAAGTGATACACAAAACTTTCAAATTGTAATCGCAGCGACTAATGATCGTGCAGTCAATGCGGAAGTTGCAGCATTATGCAGAGAACAAAAAATCCTTGTGAATACTGCGGATGATAGTAAAAATTGTGATTTTATTCTACCTTCGATAATTGATCGTTCACCTGTGCAAATAGCTGTATCTACTGGTGGCGCATCACCTGTTTTGGCAAGAATGTTGCGTACTAAATTAGAAAACTGCACTCCTGCTTCTTACGGCCATCTTGCAAAGATTATTGAAGATAACCGCGCTAAGGTAAAAGAAAAATTTTCCACTATCGATCAAAGAAGAAAGTTTTGGGAAAGTGTTTTGCAAGGTCCAATAGCAGAGTTGGTGTTTGCAAATCAGCAGTCTGCTGCACAAAAATTATTAGAGGATACAATTAACGAAGCTAATGAAGATGCAGCTCCACAAGGTGAAGTTTATCTGGTCGGTGCAGGGCCAGGAGATCCAGATCTACTAACATTTCGTGCCTTGCGTTTAATGCAGCAAGCGGATGTTGTCGTATATGATCGTTTGGTTTCGCAAGAAATTATGGATTTAGTGCGCAAAGATGCAGAACATATTTATGCTGGTAAGGAACGTTCTGAACATACCATTCCACAAGAAACCATAAATGAAATGCTTGTACGATTGGCTAAGGAAGGTAAGCGTGTGCTGCGCCTTAAAGGTGGGGACCCATTTATTTTTGGTCGTGGCGGTGAAGAAATAGCTTCATTGATTGATGAAAACATTCCGTTCCAAATAGTCCCAGGTATTACTGCAGCTGCAGGTTGCGCAGCCTATGCAGGCATACCGCTTACACATCGCGAACATTCGCAAGCTGCAATTTTTGCAACTGGTCATTTAAAAGATGGTACGGTGGATTTGAACTGGGAAATGCTTGCTCATACGAATCAAACATTGGTGTTTTATATGGGCTTACATGGTTTACAAATCATTTGTGAAAATTTAATTAAACATGGTCTTTCTTCCGAAACGCCTGCTGCACTTATTATGCAGGGCACAACGGCTAACCAAAGAAATATTATTGGGACACTCCAAAATTTGCCGGAATTAGTAAAGAAACATGATGTCAAACCTCCAACTCTTGTAATAATTGGAGATGTCGTCCAGTTACATGAAAAATTAAGTTGGTTCAATCCAGAAGAAGATGTAACAGCTGGCGCTGTAAAAGCCTTTGGTGCTAAAACGTAAATTAAATCTAAGTATCATTTTCATAACCCTATGCTGGGTTAGTCATGTATACGCAGTTGATCTGGAATTGGTTGCAAAAGAGTTAGATGCGCCAATATTACTGACACATACAAATAGCCCAGAACACTTTTTGGTTGAAAAAACCGGCAAGGTGTTTGTTTACGACGTTGAATTTGAATCAAGAAGATTATTTCTGGATGTATCCTCA
>JBCCEI010000148.1:0-3846 GCA_039030355.1 Pseudomonadota bacterium
ATGACAGCACTTTCTGATAAGGAAGGAGAGACCATGTTAAAACTGCTTGATGCATTAGATGAATTAGATGATGTGCAAAATGTTTATTCCAACGCTGATATACCCGATTCCGTTTATGAAGCTGTCGCCTAAGATCCACACTATACAATGAGCAACTACGCTTAATGCAATATAACGTTCCAGATAAAAAAGAAAATACAATCCGTATTTTGGGTATTGATCCGGGTTTACAAATTACGGGTTTTGGAATTATTGAAAGTGATGGTCGCAGTAGTCGATATATTCATAGTGGCAATATCAAAGCAAAAACTGCAAAAGGTGATGTAAGTATCCCAGGTCGATTAGGAATTATTTTTAATAAACTCAGTGAAGCGATTGAACAATTTCAACCTGACGAAGTTGCAGTGGAAGAAGTATTTTTAAATAAAAACGCCTCATCTTCGTTAAAACTGGGTCATGCGCGTGGTGCGGCGATTTGTGCGGCAGTACAGCAACATATTCCAGTAAGTGAATATAGTGCGCGTTCTGTGAAGCAAGCAATTGTAGGTACCGGTTCTGCTACAAAAGATCAAATTCAACATATGGTTCTACGATTATTAGCTTTGCGTGGAGAATTACAGGCAGATGAGGCTGATGCGCTTGCAGTAAGTTTGTGTCATGCGCATACGGCATTAATGCTAAATGCAAAACGTACTGTGGGTGTATTAGCATGATCGGGCGCTTGCAAGGCGAAATTATTGAAAAGCAAGCACCGTATCTTTTGTTGGATGTAAATGGTGTGGGTTACGAGCTTGAAGCACCGATGTCTACATTTTATGAATTGCCTGAATGTGGTGAAAAAGTTACTTTACATACACACATGTTGGTAAGGGAGGATGCGCAAACACTTTATGCATTTAAACAATTACGTGATCGTAGTTTGTTTCGTAATTTATTAAAAGTAAATGGTGTCGGCGCGAAAATGGCGTTGGCGATTTTGTCTGGCATGGATGCAAATGCATTCACACAGTGCATACACCATGGTGATGTTGATTCTTTGGTGCGTATACCAGGTGTAGGTAAAAAAACAGCTGAACGATTGATAATCGACATGCGCGATCGGCTTGATAAAGATCCATCTGTAAATGCAGCAAATAATGGCAAAAGTTTTAATGGTATCAATGGCTATGCAAAACAAGATCCAATTGCAGATGCCGTATCTGCACTAGTGTCTTTAGGGTATAAGCCAAATGAAGCAAGTCGTATGGTCAGTAATATAGAAACAAAAAATCAAAATAGTGAGGAAATAATTCGCGAAGCGTTAAAATCAAGCTTTACCTGAGTATAAATCATGGCAAATGTAATTCCAGAAATTGAAGAATCACGCATCGTGGATACGCACGTCGAAAAAGATGAAGCAATTGTTGAGAATGCCATACGACCTCATCAACTAAGTGAATATATTGGCCAAGTGAAGGTGCGTGAGCAGATGGAAATTTTTATATCTGCTGCTAAACAACGAAGCGAAGCTTTAGACCATGTATTGATATTTGGCCCACCAGGTTTAGGTAAAACCACGCTTTCACATATTGTTGCAAACGAGATGCAAGTGAGTCTTCGTCATACATCGGGTCCGGTATTGGAGCGCCCAGGAGATTTGGCTGCCATTTTGACAAACTTAGAGCCTAATGATGTGTTGTTTGTGGATGAAATTCACCGTTTAAGTCCAGTGGTGGAAGAAGTGTTGTATCCCGCGATGGAAGATTTTCAATTAGATATTGTAATTGGTGAAGGTCCTGCAGCACGTTCAATTAAATTAGACTTACCACCGTTTACTTTAGTAGGTGCAACAACACGTGCTGGCTTATTAACTTCACCATTGCGTGACCGTTTTGGAATTGTGCAACGACTGGAGTTTTACAACACCGAAGAATTGGCTACGATTGTGAAACGCTCTGCTGATATTTTAAATGTTGAAATAAATCCAGACGGCGCTACACAAATTGCAAAACGTTCGCGTGGCACGCCGCGAATTGCAAATCGTTTGTTACGTCGTGTGCGCGATTATGCGCAAGTTAAATCAGATGGTGTGGTAACAAGTAAAATAGCCGATGCTGCTCTAGATATGCTAAGTGTAGATGAACATGGTTTTGATAATATGGATCGACGGTTATTGCTGGCAGTAATCGAAAAGTTTGAAGGCGGACCTGTTGGGGTCGATAGCCTTGCTGCTGCAATTGGTGAGGAAAGAGGCACTATTGAAGATGTCATCGAACCATTTTTAATTTTAAAAGGATTCATGATGCGCACACCGCGTGGAAGGGTGGCCACAGGTAATGCCTATCGACATTTTGGTATTAAAATTCCACAACAGAATTTTGCATCATCAGCTGAGAGTGAAGACTTATTCTCTTCTAATAGTGAAACCACGCAGTAAATTATTTTAATGAAGTCCTTTGTTTGGAACACCCGCGTCTACGATGAGGATACGGACGCAGGAGGAGTTGTTTTTTATGCCAACTATCTAAAATTTATGGAGCGTGCGCGTACAGAGTGGTTGCGTGACTTGGGTGTTGAGCAAGATGCGTTAAAGCAAGAATTGAACGTTTTATTTGCAGTACGGTCTGTATCTATAGAATACAAGAAGCCTGCAAAATTTAATGACTCGCTGGTTGTGACTGTAGTGCCTCATACGCTCAAACCTGCAAGTATTACATTTAAGCAAGACATAAGCCGTGAAGGTGATGAAGCAAATTTGTTAACGACAAGTGAAGTGAATATTGTTTGTTTAAATGCGATAGATTTTTCACCCAATCCCATTCCAATAGAATTGCACAAAACATTACAAGCCAGTTGAAAAAATTAGGGGAAATAGAGCATGCATACTGATACCAGTATTTGGGGATTAATAGCCGAGGCCAGTCTGGTAGTTCAGCTAGTTATGTTAATGCTACTCATCGCATCTGTAATATCCTGGACTATGATTGTCAGTAAATGGAAAATAATTCGTGATGCACGACGTAACGTGGATAATTTTGAGGATCGTTTTTGGTCTGGTACAGATTTAGCAGCTCTTTTTGAAAAGATGCGCCTTAAAAAAGACCCAACCGGCATGGAACACATCTTTGTTGCAGGGTTTAAGGAATATGTACGTTTACATCGCCAACAACGTGTATCTGCTGATGCAATTACAGATACTGCATTACGTTCAATGAAAGTTGCAATGGCGCGTGAAGTTGAAGCCTTGGAACACTATCTTTCATTTTTAGCGACTGTAGGTTCTACCGCACCCTATATTGGTTTGTTTGGAACCGTTTGGGGAATCATGAATTCATTTCGTGCATTGGGCAATGTGCAACAAGCGACACTCTCGGCAGTGGCACCAGGAATTGCGGAAGCATTAATTGCGACCGCAATGGGATTGTTTGCCGCTATACCTGCAGTAATTGCTTACAACCGATATTCAACAGATGTTGAGCGATTAGTCATTCGATATGACAACTTTGTTGAGGAGTTCACAGCGTTGTTGCAGCGTCAAGCATTGACCAAAGACGTGGACATGCAACCAACAAGAGGTTAACTAATGGCCTATACCGCACTTGGACGTCGTAAGCGCATGTCAGAAATCAATGTTGTACCTTATATTGATGTCATGTTGGTCCTTCTGGTGATATTTATGGTGACCGCACCATTATTCCATCAAGGAGTAGAGGTTGAATTACCATCCGCCCCAGCCAAACCACTTGAAAAAAAAGATGAGAATCAGGAGCCTTTGATCATCTCTGTGGATCGAAATGGTCAAGTTTTTGTAAATAAATCAGATACTCCCAGCCAGCCCGTTGCTGATGCTGATTTTAGAAACCAAAT
>JBCCEI010000149.1:0-3813 GCA_039030355.1 Pseudomonadota bacterium
TCAAATGTTGTATTTGGACTTTCTCCGAAGTCACGCGTCCAACCATGATTGGCGTTATTTCCTGTTACTAACATTTGTGCTTTTAAAGCAGGGAATGTAGAAGCAGTTGTACCACTTGTGGTTTCAGTATCAATATTAACGGAAGAGCCATTTTTATATAACGCACCATCTGTATTTACGGTAACATCACTAACATCTACCATCTTCGTTCGATCTACAATTGACCATGTAAAACCACCATTACTATGCCTTGGCTCTTTTATGCCATAGAAACTCTGTTGTGAATTATCAGCTGAGTCAGCACGAACTAAGAATCTACCCGTGCCAAAATAAACCCAACGATTTCCGCTTTGATCTAAGCCTGCATTGGAAATGGCAGTAATTGGACCAGTATTATTTAGCATAATATCTGCTGACCAAGAACTTACGGCTCTATATGCGCCACTATCAATCGCTCCTGAACCATCACTATTTCGTAATGTAAGGCGATATAATTTTCCAGCGAAATTACCACTTGTTCCATTAACTGTACTTATGTAAACAGCATCAGTTTGCGAATCTAAATTATAGTCAACCGGATATAAGCCGGTTATAAACGCATCACTTGCATCTGCAGCATCATTCATCGTTAGAATACCAGCTGTACCAAAATTAGTTTCAAGCTGCATAGTCTTAAGATTGAATAAGAATAACTTTGCTGACTGGTCACTAGTACCATTTTGCAATGCTGCCTGCGGTGTAGTTGCATGACGTGGACCGGATCCTAACAACAAATACCACTCATCTTTGCCACTTCCATTATTCTGAACGACTGGTGTCGCATTAGAAACTGTAAAGCCTAATTCAGAAGAACTATATTCCATCAACAGTTGGGGGGGCTTTTCTGGATCAGTGATATCCAAGATATATACTGAAGATCGAAGCGTTTGATCTACACTACCATCATTGTCGGTGTCTACTTCAACTGGTCCACCACCAAATCGCATGCCGCCAACAAGAATAGTGCCCCACCCATTTGGATGGTCAACACTCGATTGTCCATTAACGCCACCAGAGAATGTACTGTCATTGAAAATTCTAACATCAAAAATTCTGGGCTCGGCATCAACTAAAGCGATATGATCCCCATCTTGGCCACCATAATCAGGATCTGATAGATACTTCAAATGAGGCAAAGCATTATAAGGAACATAAGCCCAAAGCTCGGTACCTAATTCATATTGTGTTGTTGAAGAGTAGCCTTTTTCATACTGCAAAGTAGCAGGATTAAAGTAGCCGCCATTAAATGCATGTAACATACCGTCATTACCGCCAGCAAAAACTACGGCACGTCTGTTTCGATAAGTATCAAAAAAGTCACGATATGTGGAAAAATTACTATTACCAGAATAGATCTGATGATAATTTTCAGGAGGCCGTGACACTGACTTTGGAGAAGAATAAATAATGTCACCTAATCGCCATGTCACTAAGCTGCCGTCTTTATCAATTACTTTTCGCTTTCTTAATTCATTGTCACCCTGGCTTTTACCTCGGGTGAAGTTGACAACATTTGCTGCTTCAGTTGAATCAGTTGCAAGCAATAGGCCATGTCTATCATACGTTCCAGAATTAAAGGCTGATGGCAAAAATGCTTGTTGTTCAGCACTTGTTACCAAACCATCTTTGGCTCCTGAACCGCTACCATCAATACCAGTTAAGATGTAGCGACCAGTAGTGTTGGTATAAGTACGCTGACTTGTAGCTTGAGTGTCTGAAAGATCGGCTAACTCGCCTGCAGCACTCCAAATTCGCTTAATATCGAAGAGTGATTTATCGTACTTGGTACTGTTACAAGCAGTAAACTCTGCTGTAGTTGGTAAACTGGCAATCGAATCTGCTACATGAACGCGAACTACGCGATTATCTGAGTCTTCGCACATTGAAATGATGCCATCTTTAGAATAGTCAGCTTCTGACAAACTTTGATCTCCATCACCATCTTCGCGAAGCCGCCCAAAACTATCTACAAATGTTCCAGAAACGTCGCCTATCCAAGATGCACTATGGTTTACAGTTGCGCGCTCTTGTTCAAATCGCGCTTCGTAAATTGCACCTTGTCCACTTGTAGTTCCAGCTAGTACCGAAGCAGATCCACCCGCTGAAACACGCTTAAGGATAGACTCAAATGCAGCTAATAATTCTGCCTCTAAGGCAAAACCATCATTTGCAAAGTAGAATGTATCTGGAACACAGTTTCCATCTTCATCCCATTCATTAACAGGGCACACACCACCATTGGAATTAATGTAACTAACAAAGTCCGTAACACTCTTATTGTCTGGCTCATTATCATTATTTCTATCGTTAAACCCACCCATTGCTGCTGCACGCATTAAACGATTTAGTGGGGTATTGCCAACATCAGCCATGTCTTCACCTAATGCCGCAAGTACATAATAAGAGATAATTTCTTGGTGGCCGGTTAAATCATCGCGCAAATCTTTATTGCGAAATCGATGTGCAACTTCATCCAAACCATCATCTTGATCAAATGGGTTTCCTGTTGTATAGCCTGAAACCGTTGTGATGTCATTTGGTAGTGGGAATCCGTTTCCATCATCCCAGTCTGTATATGGAGCACCATCATTGAAATGAAGAACAAAAGTTTTCTCACAAGGGACTTTTTGACTTAGCCCTGAAACATAATATGGGTCCCAAGTATTATTCACTTTATATGCAGGATGTGCACCTTGGTTCGCAAATGGAACTGGGTTGCCATTATCATTCGCTGGACCATCAGGATCACCCTGACGTGATGCATCATGTGGCCACGGATTTGAATTTAAATCTGAATAAGGGCTTGGTGCATTTCTTTGTGCGACATATTGGCCAATGTTGTAAAGCGATTCTGCTATTGGTGTAGTTGCCCATACCAATGGGTGATCTTCTACAACATCAATGAGGTCGTCCACTGGTGCTCCAACATACGTTTCTTTACAAATATCCCAGTTTGTACGATCGGCTGCGGGCAATAAAACATCTGGATAACATGGATTGAAGGTTGCACCATCGAATGCTTTACCATCACCGCTATACACACCAGTTGGGCTCTTATTATGATCATAGTTATATACAGCCATTCCAAGGTCCATACTCGCGCCTAATTTTTGAATCAAACCAATGGGTTCATTAGGCTTATTTACAGTATCGGTTTCAACAATACCAAGATGTATATTGAACTGACCATTTGCTACTGTTGCAATGTAACCTAAATCTTCATCCGCATGCGTTGTTTCACTATCATCGGAAGTTTCTTCATCTACCTGAACATCAATTTGTGTTGTGGACCACACTGCATTAGCTACACGTAATGTGGCTGTGTCAGCACCATCCAGTGTTAACATGTCCGTGACAAACATCGGTGCTGATGAAAATGTAGAGCTGAAATTTATGGTATGCCAACGCTCATCAACATTATTTTTCTTGCCAACTTCAAATTCTGCATCTGTGTCTTTAGTCTGACCTGCAATTGGAAATGCCTCACCGCTTTCAGGTGCCATCGCAATATAGTCAACGTTTTCAGCTGCATGTGGATCAATAGGGCTTGCTTTAGCTTTGTCTTCTTGTTCTTGCAAACAAACTTCAAATGATGATCTACCTAAACTGTCATTACGCACAGTAACAGCATCAGCTTCATTAAATGTCGATGTAGCGGTAAACAAAACTGGATCTTCATCAAAAGAATTAGCAAACACAACAGTTTGTCTATTTAAAGCAGCGGCATCACAAAGAGCTGTTACAGCTGCAACTGTGCCGGCATTAATTTCAACA
>JBCCEI010000150.1:0-3806 GCA_039030355.1 Pseudomonadota bacterium
ACAACCCACAAAATGCAGATTACTCTGTGGCAATTAAAAGTTTATTACAGCTCAATCAAAGTGAACAACGCAAACGAACCGTACAATCTATTATTAAAGCTGAAGTAGAATTTGAACCGCGACGCAGACAAGATGCTGATTTTGTCTTCATTGCAGCATCTCCGCAACAAGCGAGACTACTACGTCCGCAACTAAGTTATCACTATGCATCGGATCTTCCCGTGTATGCTACCTCACATGTTTTTTCTGGCAACGAGAATATTTCTGCTGACAAAGATATCAATGGCATTACCTACTGTGATGTTCCATGGATTCTTTCAAATGACCCATCTATGGCATTACTAAAAGACTCCTTGGATCTGCAATCATCAAGCAGTGCATCGCGTCTGCCACGACTTGCAGCTTTAGGTATCGACGCTTATCAAGTTATCCCACACTTACAACGTTTAGCGGCAAATGAGTTTGACCGCTTTGAAGGCACGACTGGAAAATTAAGTATTGATCCTCAAAATCGAATTTATCGTGAACTTATCTGGGCAAAATTTAAAAAAGGTCAGCCAATTACAATAGGTGCAACACCTGATCATTCAGCAAAACTACAATCTCATTAATCTCATGTATGAAAACAGTCACCTGTAAAACAAAAACGCGTGGCAATATTGCAGAAGATCAAGCTTGTGAGTTTTTGCAAAAACAGGGGCTTAAACTTATCGAAAAAAATTACACCTGTCGCACTGGCGAAATCGATTTAATTATGCAAGATAAACAAGCATTAGTTTTTGTAGAGGTTCGCTATCGTGCAAAAAACGAATATGGCTCTGCATTGGATAGTGTGGATCAACATAAAATTAAAAAACTCATCTCAGCAGCAAATCATTACATTACAAATCAATATATCGATCAACCAATGCGCTTTGATGTGATAGGGTTTGACGCATCTAATAAACCGAACTGGGTCAAAAACGCGTTTTCAGCTTTCTAAATTATGAGTGAACAAAGAATAGAAGAGCTTTTCCAAGCGAGTATTTCAACTAAGCAAGCCAGTCTTGCTGCAGTTAAGACTAGCATTGTCGAAGCGGCTAACACCATGCACCAAACTTTTCAAAATAATGGAAAAGTCCTCGTCTGTGGAAATGGTGGCTCCGCTGCCGATGCGCAACATCTCTCATCAGAATTACTCAACCGCTTCGAACGTGAGCGTCAAGGATTAGCTGCAATTGCACTCACAACTGATAGCTCGACACTCACTTCTATTGCAAATGATTATGCTTACGAAAATATCTTTGCAAGACAAGTTCAAGCACTAGGCAATGAAAACGATGTGCTCATTGCAATCTCAACGAGCGGAAACTCAGGCAATGTTCTGGCAGCCATTCAAGCTGCACATGATAAACATATATCTGTTATTGCTTTATCAGGAAATGACGGTGGCAAACTTGCGAGTACACTTAATAGCAATGATATTGAAATACGTGTGCCCAGTGATTCCACTGCACGCATTCAAGAAGTTCACCTTCTGGTACTGCATTGCCTTTGTGATCTAATTGATCAGAAACTACTCGAAACTTAAAATCTTCACAACGTGGCTTTAGATTCACACATCGTAAACAAGTTTAATGAAGCTTGTGGCACGAATTCTGTACTCACAGAACAAAGTGAATGCTGGCCCTATGGCTATGACAATAGCAAACAGCATGCTTGTCCCGATTTAGTGGTTTTACCCACTGCGCATGATCAAATAATACAAATTGTTCAAGCATGTAACGAATTTAATATTCCTCTTACAACACGTGGCCGTGGAACGGGCACAACAGGTGCAGCCGTTCCTATTCATGCTGGAGTGGTGCTTTCAACTGAACGCATGAATAACATTATTGAGTTTGACCACCAAAATAAAAACATGCGTGTGGAACCAGGCGTTTTAAACACAGATGTTCAAAATCAGGCGATGGAGCAAAACTTATTTTGGCCGCCCGATCCAAGCAGTGCTGACTACTGCAGCATTGGAGGAAATCTAGCATGCAATGCTGCTGGCCCACGTGCAATAAAATATGGCACTTGCCGTGAAAACACATTAAGTCTTACTGCGGTTACAGGAAGCGGTGAAACCATTCATACCGGCAACGCAAATACAAAAGGTGTGGTCGGTCTCGACCTTACACGCTTACTAATTGGTAGCGAAGGTACACTTGGAATTATCACTGAAGCACGCTTAAAACTCAGCCCAAAACCGGAATGCATCAATACAATACGCGCACTCTATAAGGACGTAAATTCGGCAATAGCTGCAGTCGTAAACATACTCGCACAAAATACTTTACCTTATGCGCTGGAATTCATCGATGCAGGATCACTTGACTTGATTCGTCAACATTCAAATCTTGAAATCAACCCTCAAGCACAAGCAATGCTGATGATTGAAGTAGATGGATTGAACGAGAATATTGCAACGAGCACCAACGCGGTAAAACAAGCTGCAAACAATGCAGGTTGTATCGGTATACAAACCGCAGATAATTCTGACCAAAAAAAACAACTATGGGCTGCACGCAAAGCGCTCTCTCCCGCATTGCGCAGCTTTGCGCCAAATAAAATCAATGAAGATGTTGTCGTACCGGTTACTCAGCTACCTACTCTATTAAACGAACTAGAAACCCTAAGCAAAAAACATGACATTGCAATTTTCAACTTTGGCCATGCAGGCAATGGGAACTTACATGTAAATCTTTTATATGATGCGACAAAACAAGATGCTGCAGCCAAAGCATGTTTAAACGATGTATTTGAATGTGTTCTAAAACTAGGCGGCACCCTATCTGGCGAACATGGAGTTGGTGTAGCGAAACGTGACTTTGTCAGTCAGGAAATTGATGCAACGACACTTTCATTCATGCACAAAATTAAACAACAATTTGACCCAAACAACATTCTGAATCCTGGAAAGACACTTCCATAGTGAGCGCATGGATGCGCGAATATGATTTGCAACAAGGATGTTGCTTCCTATTCAATATTTCTTTTACTAAAATGACTGATAACGACCCAAAGCGGACATTAATACATGGGGATTTAACATGAGGTTTGGAAAACTCTCTGCCTTATTTGGGTTATTAGCACTAACATGTTCGTTAATAGTAGGCTTTTCAATCATGGGAGATGATGGCATTTCAGGACCGCTTACTCGATTACTTGGAACGGTTATTAGTACTGATGAAGTTCAATATTCATTGCCAGAAGCTAGATCAGTAAGTTTCTTTACACTTTATGAATCAAAGCTAAGACTACTGCTACAAGGCGTAGTAATTATATTTGCATGTATTGCAGGCGTGTTGGCAGCTAGTGCCGCAAAATCCGATAATAATTCTTTCTGGTACTCGCTTGGTGTTTTTACAAGCGTTGCCGCTTTATTTGAAATAAATATTCTTTTAGCAATGGTCTTTGCAATAGTTTTTGTATATTTATGTCTACGCAATAGAAGATGGAAAATGTCGTTATCGTGAATATGTTGAATGACCGCTATTAGCCGTAAGGAGACAAAATGTCACAAATAATTTTAAACTCTGACGAGTCACAAATATTGGGTCGTGTTCTGAGTCATTTAGTTTTAAAAGCTCGGACTGGTGAAATTGGTATTTTTCATGGAATGGATCGGTTCGTAAGCACACAGGATTGTTTAAAGAAAAAAGATGTAGAAAATCTTGAGTCTGCTTTAGCCAAAATAGGAATAAATTTGAAAACAGAATGATCGCTATTGGCCAAAAGCAGACATTCGTAAAGCCTTCCAAAAAATATTGAATAGCCACAAG
>JBCCEI010000151.1:0-3735 GCA_039030355.1 Pseudomonadota bacterium
CAAAGTAATATCACCTGCAGCAAGCGACTGATACACAATGTATGCGGTCATTATTTTAGTAATACTTGCCGGATCTACACGCAAGTTGGAATTATAATCCGCCAATATGGCACCACTACCAAAATCCATTAATACATAACTGCTTGCTTCAAACGTAGGAGGCGCTGGCACAGGAAGCGTTTCAGCATGTACAGTCATTACGCAGAATAGCAATAATAATGAAGTAAGCGACTTGATAAGCATGATTTTAAATTTCATCTTTAATTAATGTTCTTTTAATTCAATTTAATAAATTGTTGTGTAATAACACACAGCAATATAAAAATGTTATTCAATCACTACTCGGTGATCTTTCATGCCCATTTCATTCAGCTGGGCCACAGTTTGATCTGCAGATTCAACTGTAACCATAGGGCCAATTCGTACACGATGAAGTGGCTGAGAATTTTTAATCACTGAAGAAATAGATACATTACCTAAGTTAAGTGCATTGAGTTGATTGACTAACTGATTTGCGTTTTCACGCTGACCAAATGCACCAACCTGGACAAATACCTTTGGGCCCGATGCAGATATGACAGTTGCATCTGATTCAGCTTTTTCAACACTCTCAGGATTCGAATCAACAGAAATTTCTTCACTATTCTGAACTTTTTTTTGTTTGCTCAAAAGATAATTACCAGGGTCCAGTGCGCGCACTTCTACTAAACCAGTTCCTTGTTGAATAATATCTAGTCTCTTTGCTGCTGAATATGAAAGATCAATTATTCGGTTACCATGAAACGGACCACGATCATTTACTTTTAAAATAACCTGTTTACCGTTTTTTAAGTTGGTAACTTGCACATAGGTAGGCAGAGGCAATTGCGTGTGTGCCGCAGTCATTGCATACATATCATATGTTTCACCACTTGAGGTGCGTCTACCATGGAACTTTTTTCCATACCATGAGGCAATTCCTCGCTGCACAAATCCATGACTACTCGAAAGTGTTTTATAAGTTTTTCCAAACACTACATAGGAAGGAGGATTACCATATTTGCTACGTGGCTCATGCTTGGGCACTGCATCAGGTGGATAGTCATTCGAATTGTGCACAACCACACTTTCATCAACTGGCGGACCATCTTGACGGGGTTTTTGTACGCTTGAGCAGGCACCCAAGAATAAGGTGATAACCAGCACAAGCCAAGAACAAAGCATTGTGGAACTGCTATGCGGGGTACATTTAATTTTTAGCAACGTAATCTTTTATATCTTGTTTAATTTTCTGGCTTAGTTGATAAACAGCCATGGCATACATATGACTGTGATTATAACGTGTAATGACATAAAAGTTTTTTAAGCCTAACCAATACTCATCCGCATCATCTTTTTTAAACTCAAGCAAAGCAATCTTTTCCATACCATTTACATGATAGTCAAACTCAACCCCATATTTGTTCAACTCGGAAAATGTGATTGAAGGTTTTGAACCTTTTTCTAAAAGTGCTTTATAGCGATCATCGCTACTAATTTTTGCCGGAACAGTCACCATAGCACCCTGCTCCCAGCCATGGCGCTTGAAATAATTTGCCACACTACCAATTACATCTTCATTGCTGCCCCACAGATCACGTACGCCATCACCATCAAAATCAACTGCATAGTTGCGATAACTACTGGATATAAATTGACTCTTTCCCATCGCACCCGCATAAGAGCCTTTTATATTTAAAGGATCAAGGTCTTCTTCCTGAGTGAGTAATAAAAAATGCTCTAGCTCACTACGGAAAAATTTCTGTCTTGGTGGATAATCAAACCCCAAGGTAACTAAAGAATCTAATACTGGATATTTACCCTTATAACGCCCATAGAAGGTTTCAACGCCAATAATCGCGACGATGATTTCAGGCGGTACACCATACTTGCGCTCAGCAGCAGCAAGAATTTGTGCATTTTCACTCCAAAATTCTAGCCCCTGCTGAATTCGTTTATCAGTGATAAATATTTTTCGATATTGCGTCCAATTTTTCTTTTTTTCTGCAGGCCGTTGAATCGCTTCTAATACATCAGTTTGGGTTTGCACATTTTCAAATAGCGCAATTATAGATGACTTTGCAAAATTATTTTTTTTTGCAAAATGCTCAATAAAAGTATTGACGTCATCTCTGTTTAAATAATTCGAATTATTTTTAGCTTCTTTTGCAACACAAATTGTCGAACTAATAAATACTAAAAGAAAAATTGTAATAAATTTATACATATTGATTTAATGAGAGATGAATTTACGATGTGAATGAATAGACATTAAAATTCCAAATGCGGCCAATATAGTCACCGCAGAAGTACCGCCATAACTAATTAAAGGAAGTGGCACCCCGACAACGGGCAACAAACCACTAACCATACCAATATTAACTGAAATGTACGCAAAAAATGACAAACTTAGACTGCCTGCTAACAACCTTGAATAGGTGTCTTGTGCACGTACTGCAATAGTCAAACCTCGCATTACAATAAAACCGTAACCACACAATAACAACACCACTCCCATAAAACCAAACTCTTCACTAAACACAGCAAATATGAAATCAGTCGCACGCTCGGGTATAAAATCAAGCTGTGACTGTGTTCCATTCAGCCACCCTTTGCCATAAAGTCCACCCGATCCAATCGCAATCTTAGACTGAATAATATGGTAACCAGTTCCAAGTGGATCGCTTTCGGGGTTAAACATGGTTAACACACGTTGCCGCTGATAATCGTGCAGCTTGTACCAAAGTAAGGGTAAACAGGCCATGCTAACTGCGGTAAATATAGCAAGCCAGCGCCAAGTGAGCCCTGCTAAAAAGATCACACACAACCCAGCAAATGCAATTAACAAAGCAGTACCCAGGTCTGGCTGCTTGAGCACAAGAGCGGACGGAATCGCAATTATAATAAGTGCGATGAAAATTTGTGTAAGCTTAGGAGGCAAGGGCTTTTCACTGAAGTACCAAGCCAACATCATCGGCAAAAATAGTTTTAATAGTTCAGATGGCTGAAAACGGATAATGCCAAGATCCAACCATCTTTGAGCACCTTTGCCACTATAACCTGCAAACATCACGACCAGTAACAACCCTACTGCAATTAAATATAACCAAGGTGACAAACGTGATAATTCTTTTGGAGAAACTTGTGCCAATACAAATAATGCTATGAACCCAATCGCAAAGCGTATTGACTGACGTGCAATGGCGGCTATTTCACCACTTGTGGCACTATAAAGAACAGCCAATCCAACAATACATAACATTAATAACGCTATCAACAAAGTTGGATCTATATTAAATAAATTACGTTCTTCCCTAATTGGTGAAGTAACTAATGAATCTTTAATCGAGAAACTTCTTGCCATTTTATTGCACCGTACTCAAAAGAGCGCCTTGCTTGGTGCCATACTCAGCTACGAGTTCTTCTTCACTCAGCAAATAATGATCCATAACCACTTTTGCAACCGGCGCTGCGGACTTACTACCACCTCCACCATTTTCGACAATTACCGCTATGGCAATTTTTGGATCTTCTACAGGGGCAAAGGCGATAAATAATCCGTGATCACGTAATTTTTCCGCAACATTTTCCTCTTCGTACTCTTCATCCTCTTTTAAACCAAAAACTTGCGCAGTTCCGGTTTTCCCTGCCATTTTATATTTTGCGTCTTTGCCTGTTCGAAATGCGGTGCCATTTGGTTTATGTGCAACATCTACC
>JBCCEI010000152.1:0-3593 GCA_039030355.1 Pseudomonadota bacterium
CAGCATCACGCATCAACTGCGACACTTCAAACCAAAACGGGCCTGTGACATTGGTATCGGCATGACCTGGGTTTATAAAAATAATATTTTGCTTGGCAAAAACACTCGGTAAGCAAAATAGGCAGATAATGAAAAATACCGTTTTGAGCATAGTCTTATTAAGTTAAAAGGCCGATAGGGTAGAGTATAGCGCGAATTGGTAGGTTTTAAGTAAATGATTGGAATAGGATAGTTTTTTAATTTCTGATAGAAAAAGGGCTGCACAAATGTGCAGCCCCAAGAGAATCAAATTGAAATTATAACGCTAAATTAAAACTCGAATGTTACATTGGCGAATACACGTCGGCCAATTGAGTCGTATTGAGAATACAATGCCGCATTACCTACTTGGAACTCCGTGCTCGATAAGCGAGGAGGCTCTTTATCAAATAAGTTTGCAACACCCATTGTCGCGCTCCAACCGCCTGAGAAGTTAGCCGAACCCGAAAGAGTGTGATAAGTTGTCCATCTAGTTTCACCAACGAAACGAACTTCTTCTCCACGGTATGTTGTTAGATTCGAATCATTGTTATATTCATAATCGTTTGTAGAGTCGAAGTAATTCGCAGTCCAAGTCAAGCTGTAATCATCCCAGCCATAAGTTAGTGATGCGTTACCAACATGCTTAGGTTCACCCATCTCGCCAACTTCATTGTTTAGCTCACTATTTTCGAATAACTGATAAGTACGTTCAATTTGCATTGTATGTTCTAATCGGAATCGAATTGAGCCAAAGTCAAACATATCTTGGTATGTGAAGTTATAATCGACACCGCGAGCATTTTGGCTAGCAACATTTACATAGCCACTATAGATTTCATCAATACCGTAGTCGTTATTAGAACCATCTCGACGAGTGAAAAGGTCACACAACGGCTCATTTGCAAAATCTTTAGATTCATAACATTGAGACGTAATATCACCGCCACTTAAGCTAGTCACTTCATCATCAATCGAAATGTTGTAATAATCTATTGAAAGAGCATAGGTGTCTTCTGGACTTCTCCAAACAAAGCCAATAGTTTCTGTGACCGCAGTTTCAGCTTTTAATCGTCCTTCACCACCACTTGTATAAATAGTTGCAGAGCTACCGCCTAGAGCATAATCAGCAGGGATCCCATCTGCCTGACAGTTGTTTGCAACTGTCTGAGTAATATTACCTGCGGCAAATTCTTCAGACCAATTCAAACAAGGATCGACTGCTAATTGTCCACCAAAACCAGATTGGTTTGCTAAATAAAGTTCATAAAGTGCTGGCGAGCGGAAAGAACTGCCGCGGTTAGCACGAATATTAAAGCCTTCAACTACTTCCCAATTTAGACCTAATTTATATGTTGTATCGTTGCCATAAGTATTAACGTCTGTCCAACGGAATGACGCTGATAGATCAAGCGAGTTCATCAAAAATAGATCTTTTACAACAGGTACTTTGACTTCACCATACACAGCTCGTGTGATTTGTGAGCCCGCAGTGATCCCCGCTCCTGTTAGACCCCAAGAGTTACCATCTAATGTATGTTTTCCTGGCGTGTCTTCGATTTCATCCTTCTGAATTGAAAGACCAAATGCAGATCCAACTGTTCCTGCAGGTAAATCGAATAAGTCACCAGTAATATAAGCATCTAAAGTTTGTTGCTTATAAATAGTATTACCGATATCTTCACCAAAAATAAAATCTCTAACCTCTTGAGATGGGTTTCCAGCTAAGAAATTTGGATCAGTCCAAGGGATATCTACACAAGTTCTTTTTGAAAACTCAGTTACTTCACCATTACATTGAACGCCGTTAGCTAAATTTAGCTGAGACATCACAAGCGAATCTCTTAAGAAGATCTGTTGCTGATATTCACCGTCATTGTAACTATTTTGGTAAGAAACATCCCACAACCAATCGCCTAGGCTACCTTCTAAACCAACTACAGCACGCGTGTAATCAACAGTCGTCTCAGAACCGTAATGATCAGATAATGCAACAGGCATTAAAAATGCGTTTCCAGAGAAACCATCAAATAGGTCTGCAGCTTGAGGGCCAATATCACCAATCCAAAACTGTCTATAACTACTCATTGTAGTCGTTCGTGAGCTATGGATTAATTCGCCGTACAATTTCATATCATCAGTAATTGCGTAATCACCTTGAGCAAATACTGACCACACTTCAGTTTCTGGACGCATACTTTCATTGTCTAGAAACGGGTGCTGAAGGTCCCACCAACCATCACTTTCTTTGTCATAAGAAACAGGATACCAGCCATCAGGAGTGGTTAAATCACCTGGTTGAGTCGCTGTGCTATTGTAATTATCATATCCGTTTGCACCGAAGAATCCGTCATAGTCGTATGCTAGATTTGGTCCACTACCTACAACGTTTGTTGCACCTGCACCATATACCCAAAGGCCGTATCCGGTTTCATTACAATTAGCTTTGCCTGTTCTAGGATCGATCGGATCAGCTTGAGAGCCATCCGCATTGTATAAAAGACGCTCGGTACAATTCAGAAAGTCTCGATCACCTCGTTTCAGCTCTTTTGAAACTTTATAATCGGCAGTTACACGGAAGGAGCCTTTACTAAATTCTTCACCATAGCTAATATTGAAGCGTTGCTCTTCACCACCTGATTCAAATGGTTGGCTAATATCAACATTTACAGATTTATCGTCACCTTTTTTAGTAATAATGTTGATAACACCTGCAATCGCATCAGAACCGTATAATGAAGATGCGCCATCTTTAAGGATTTCTACACGCTCAATTGTCGAAAGTGGAATAGTATTAAGATCAAAAGCCGAAACTTGGCCACGAGTACCTGCTGGACCAGCTCTTCGTCCATTTAGAAGAATTAGGGTACGAGATGCACCTAAACCACGTAAAGATGCAGTCTCTGTACCTTTACCACCAGCAGTAACATAACCCACACTCATTGCTGAGGTAATTTGATTTGAGCCTGCAGCGGCAGTACTGGTTCTAAGTAAATCAGCTAGGGTTTTGATGCCCTCATTTTTTGCATCTTCTACCGTGATTATATCTATAGGAGTTTCACTTGCGAAACTATCCGTTCGAATACGAGAGCCGATAACTTGTACTTTTTCAATAGCTTCTGCACCTTCTTGATCTGCAGCTATAGACTGACCAGAGATTGCAAGTGCAGATGTACATAGGGCAAGTTTAATACTTGCACCTAAGATATTATATTTTTTCATTATTTCACCTGTTATTTTTTATTTTATCCTTTACACAAGGTTTGTTAACTTTTTTTTCAAAATATTAACGGCTAAGACTTTATCATTGTCCCTATTTTTTGCAAATAAAAACTGCGTATCAATTTGTACGCTACTAAAGCTAAATGAAACAGTTAGTTAAGTTAAGTTTGGTATGGATTAGATTTTTATATGTGTTAGTTGTTAGCGATTGCTAACTTAATTGACTTTTAATATTTTTGTTGGATGTAATATTTTGCCTGTATTAGGCTTACGCAGCGTTTCGCTTTATAATGGGTGCACAATTTGTATTTGGTTGAGGGTGTATGAGAGCCATTTTTATTAGTTTTTTAATC
>JBCCEI010000153.1:0-3528 GCA_039030355.1 Pseudomonadota bacterium
CACAAAATTAAAGGTGTAGAAGGGGTTTATAACCGATATGACTACTTCGACGAGCGCCAAAAAGCACTAACAGCACTAGCTGAACTTGTAATCCCGTTAACAAAAAAACGCGTGACTTCGGAGAAAGTCCAAATACAACATTTGAAAGAAATGTTGGCCAAGCAGTATTGATTGGTGGTGTTTTAGCGTATACCGCTTTTGAGCCCTCCGGTGATGTTTGTAAATATGAAGGTACCTCAACACTTTATGCTGTGAACTTCTTAACCGGAACAGCTAGCAACAGTGTATTTGTTTTTGAAGATCCTGATACAAGCAGCGGGCCTGTTGAAGTTGTTGATTCAGTCTTCATTGGCGGTGGATTGACTGCAACCATTAACATTCATATAGGAACGGGTTATACGCAGTCAAATTCTCTCGATAATAATTCTGTTATGAGTATGGGTTTGAATACGCATGGTATGTTTATTCAAAATAGACTGACTACAGGCGAAGCCGTAGTCAGTGGAGAAGCTAATTGGAGATTGGCTAAATAAACAGTTAACTAAATTATGGCAAATAAAATGAATAGATATACAAAGAGTAAAGGCGTCACGCTTGTTGAATTGATGATTGTGGTTGTTGTAGTTGCGATATTAAGCTCCATTGCAATACCTGCATATCAAGACCATGTAACACGGGCAAAGCGTTCAGAAGCTAAAGCTGCATTGTTGGATACTGCAAATCGTATGGAAAAGTATTTGTATGACAATAATAATTATTCAGGAGCTACATTAGGCGGGTTAAATATTGCAACTACCGTAGCACCAGGTAATTACACATTATCACTCGTTGCGACAGTTGCAGCTTATACTATAACTGCAACACCTGCAGGATCATTTACAGATTCAAAATGTGGTAACTTAGTTTATAATCAAGCAGGTGTTAAAACAGCATCGGCTGGGGACAATGAAGTTTGTTGGCGCTAGATAGTTTTAATATTGTGCGCTTATTCCCAACACATTTTCTAGCTATGATTTATCGTTCATAAGATTAAATGCTACTTTGGTAATCTTAAAATTATTAGGGCAGTAGAGTGCTTTTAGGATTGAAGGTATGAGCAATATTCGTGGTATGACATTAATTGAACTGATGGTTGTTGTCGTGGTTGTGGCGATAATCTCTTCAATTGCATATCCGGCTTACCAGGATCAAATACGAAAAACACGGCGTGCTGATGCTAAATCAGCTTTGATGGATGCAGCAGCAAAAATGGAAAGACATTACACGCAATTTGGCCGATATAGCTCAACTCTCGCGAATTCTGGAATAATTGCAACTAGCCCTGAAGGATACTATCAAATAGCAACCACTCTCATGGCAGCACCTTTCCAAACTTTTAATCTGGAGGCAACAGCCCAAGGTGTGCAAGCCGGGGATAACTGCGGAGTATTGGGAATAGATGAGGCGCAAAATAAGACAAACTCTGCTGGATTGCCTCAAAACACTTGTTGGTGAAATTTATTAGTTTCTAAAAATTTTAGGTAGTGGAAATACGACGTTTTCTGGCCTACCTAAATCTTCTTTAACATCTGCTTTTTCTTTTTCTTTCAAATGTTGAATTACACGTTGTACGAGTACTTCAGGTGCAGAAGCACCTGCGGTAACACCAACTGTATTTTTATTTTCTAACCAGGAATCTTTAATATATTCCGGACCATCGATTAGATGAGCTTCGATGCCATTTTTATCCGCAATTTCTCTTAAGCGATTTGAATTGGAGCTGGCTTGTGAGCCAATCACAAGTAGTAGATCGCATGACTCAACCAATTTTTTTACCGCGTCTTGGCGATTTTGTGTGGCGTAACAGATATCGTCTTTTTTAGGGCCAATAATTTTAGGAAATCGATTGCGTAATGCATCAATGACATCGCTTGTATCATCAACTGACAATGTTGTTTGTGTTACAAAAGCAGTTTTATCTTGGTCTTCTATATTCAATTTATTTACATCATCAGCATTTTCTACAAGATGTATGTTTCCACCTCGTGATGCATCGTATTGCCCCATAGTGCCTTCAACTTCAGGATGACCTTTGTGCCCAATTAAAATTGTATCCAGCCCTTCATTGCTGTAGCGCGCAACTTCTAGGTGGACTTTGGTCACTAATGGGCACGTCGCGTCAAACACTTTTACATCGCGATACTTTGCTTCTTCTTGTACAGCTTTTGAAACACCGTGTGCACTGAAGATTACAGTAGAGCCATCAGGTACTTCATTTAGTTCATCTACAAAAATGGCGCCTTTTTCTTTTAAATTATTAACTACAAATTTGTTATGCACGACCTCATGTCTTACATATATAGGTGCGCCAAACATTATTAATGCGCGCTCTACAATTTCTATTGCTCGGTCCACACCTGCACAAAACCCGCGAGGATTAGCAAGTAGCACTTCCATTACTTGCTTTCTTCCTTTGCAAATAATGCTTGTATAATCATTAATGTAGCTCCCAGAAAAATAGCTGAATCTGCAAGATTAAAGGTTGGCCAATGACACGTTATACTATGAATCGAAAAGAAAAAGGGTAAACAGCCTTCAGTTGACGGGTAAAACCAGTCAATAAAATCGATCACATAACCATATAGACTACGATCTATCACATTACCTATTGCTCCACCCAAAATTAATGCAAGACTACATGCTAGTAATTTTTCTTTATTAGTTAATTTTTTTAGCCAAAAGAATATGAAAATACTTACAGCAATGGCTAATATAGTAAAAAACCATCGTTGCCACCCGCCCGCAGTGCTTAAAAAGCTGAATGCGGCACCTTTATTATAGGTTAGGGTGAAATTGAAAAATGGTAAAAAGGCTTGTGGATCATGCATTGCAAGCATATTCACCGCTACTTGTTTGCTTACTTGATCAAGAATCACGACAATTGCTGTTAACCAGAGCCACTTAAGCATAAAGCCTTATCTCTCCTTTTCCATCTGGCAAATTACTAACACAACGCAAACAAAGTCTTGGATGTGCGCTGTTGCTACCAACGTCATCACGTAAATGCCAGCAACGCACGCATTTTTGATGCTTCGATTTTTTCACTTCAACAAAATATTCAACTCCATCTGCATTCTGAAGTTTAACTGCAGAGTCTGGTATGGTGTCTTCTGCTAAATCTGCATAAGACGTGATGAAGATGAAACGTAATTCATCATTCTCAATTTTCTTGATATAATTTGGTGCGTTCCAAATTTTTAATTCTGCATCTAATGAAGAGCCAATTTCTTTTTTGTTTCTCAAGTCTTCTAATAGTTTGCTAATCTTTTCTTTAGTTTCAAGTATTCCATCCCAATCAGAATTTATTATCTCTGCGGTAGATTCAAATTGATCCAAGTCATACCATGTTTGGATAAATATCGATTCACTTCGATCACCTGGAATTTTTTTCCATGCCTCATAAGCAGTAAAGCTTAGAACCGGTGTGATCCAACGCACTAGTGCTTCAGCGATATGATACTGAGCTGTTTGTGATGATCTGCGCGCAAG
>JBCCEI010000154.1:0-3520 GCA_039030355.1 Pseudomonadota bacterium
GTTTTGGGCCGAGCATGGCTGTGTAATTGAGCAACCCTATGATCTTGAAATGGGTGCTGCAACCTTTCATCCAAGTACCTTTCTACGCGCGATTGGCCCAGAAAACTGGAGAGCTGCATTTCCTCAAGCATGTAGACGACCCACCGATGGCCGCTATGGTGATAACCCGAACCGATTACAGCGATATTTTCAATTTCAGGTTGTTTTGAAACCATCACCAGATGAAATTCAAGATTTATATATTGAGTCTTTAACAACATTAAACATTGATCCACTTGTTCACGATATTCGATTTGTAGAAGACAATTGGGAATCACCTACCTTGGGAGCCTGGGGATTAGGCTGGGAAGTTTGGTTAGATGGAATGGAGATTTCACAATTTACTTATTTTCAACAAATTGGTGGCTTGGATTGTAATCCGGTAACAGGCGAAATTACTTATGGATTGGAACGTATTGCAATGTATTTGCAAAACGTTGATAGCGTATATGATTTAGTGTGGTCCCAATATGGAAAACAAAAAATCTATTATCGCGATGTTTATCATCAAAACGAAGTTGAACAATCTGCATATAACTTTGAACATGCTAATACTTCGGCACTGTTTAAATACTTTGATGACTGTGAAAAAGAATGCCAAAGCTTAATTGACCATGAAATCCCAGTGGCTGCCTATGATCAGGTATTAAAATGTTCCCATGCTTTTAATCTTCTCGATGCACGCCAAGCAATCTCGGTCACCGAACGTCAACAATATATTTTACGAATTCGTAAAATTGCACAAAATGTTGCGAAAGCTTATTTAGAAAGCCGTGAAAAATTGAACTATCCTCTGCAGGCAAAGTAATCATGGCAGAGAAAAAAGATTTATTAATTGAGATTGGTACAGAAGATTTACCTGCTCGCTTATTAAAAGATTTATCCATCGAATTTGGCGAACGCATTTGCCAACAATTACATGCTAACAACTTGTCTTTTACTAGCCATGAGATTTTCGCTACGCCGCGTAGACTAGCGATTGTCATTACCAACTTGGATGAAAAACAAGAAGATCAAGTCATTGAGCGTAAAGGACCAAAAGCGAGTGCTGCATTTGATCAAGACGGTAAACCCACTCAGGCCGCTATGGGGTTTGCACGCTCTTGCGGAATTGATGCGGAACAACTTGAGCAAGATAACGACCCAGAAAATCCTCGATTAACTTATCGTGAAAATCGCGAGGGTAAAAATACAAGCGGATTAATTGGCAATATGATCGAAGAAGCGATCAAAAAGCTTAGCATTCCTAAACGCATGCGTTGGAACACTTCAAATGCAGAATTCTTACGCCCTATTCGTTGGCTGTTGGTAATTTTTGGATCGGAAACAATTGACTCAGAGTTATTTGGTGTAAAAGCAAGTAACAAAACACGCGGACACCGCTTTCATGTGGCAAAAGAAATTGTTGTTAAACATCCATCTGCCTATAAGGAATTGTTAGAAGTTAAAGGTCATGTGTTGGCTAGTTTTGCACAACGACAAGAAAATATTATGCAACAAGTTAATACACTTGCAGACCAAGCGAATGGTAAACCGTCGTTTTCTCAAGAGCTCTTAGATGAAATTACCAGCCTTGTTGAGTGGCCCCGTGCTTTATTGGGTGAATTTGATCCTAAGTTTCTCGAGGTGCATAAGGAATTATTGATCAATACTATGCAAGATAATCAAAAATATATTCCCTTGCTAGATCAAAATGGAGACTTATTAGCAAAATTTATAATTGTCAGTAATATCGAAAGCAATAATCCCAATGTCGTTGTAAGTGGCAATGAAAAAGTCATCGTACCGCGTTTTGAAGATGCAATGTTTTTTTGGCAACGCGACAAGAAAATCAAACTGGTAGATCATTTGAGCAAACTTGATCGTGTTGTCTATGAAAAGCAACTTGGTACACTAAAAGATAAAACCGATCGAATCATAAAGCTTTCAGAATATATTGCTAATTTTACAAATGCGGATAGCAACTTTTGTAAACAAGCTGCAAAGCTAAGTAAGTGTGATCTAATCACTGAAACCGTAGCTGAATTTCCTAAATTACAAGGTATTGTTGGCCGCAATCTAGCGTTTATAGGCAATGAAGATGAGCAAGTATGTGCCGCGATCGAGGAACAATATTTGCCAAAACAAGCAGGCGGGGAGTTACCTATCACATCAGTTGGGATAACGCTTGCGCTGGCTGATCGTATTGATACCTTGGTCGGTATATTTGCAATCGGCAAAAGACCAACAGGCTTAAAAGACCCTTATGGATTACGCCGAGCTGCACTGGCAGTATTGCGCATCATTATAGAAACCCCACTGGATCTAAATTTACATGACTGCCTAGAACAGGCTGCGAGCTTATTTGCAAAAAAATTAAATGCAAAAGTTGCGGTTGAAGAAGTTAGCGAATACATTAATGAGCGTTATCGCGCTTATTTTTCAGATCGCGATATTCCAGTAGATGTCATTGATTCTGTATTAGCCAATAATTCCACACATCCAAATGAAGTAGCAGCCAAAGTGAATGCGCTAGTAAGCTTTCGAAAACTACCAAATGCTGAAGCGTTGGCAGCCGCAAACAAACGTATTCGAAATATTTTGAAAAAAATAGACAGAAAAGATATTGGCAAAATAAATAGCAAATTATTTATTGAACCTGCGGAAAATAATTTAAATAGTGCTTTAGATAATTTATCAAATGATGTTGAAAAATTATTCAAGCAGCATGAATATGGGCAAGCCCTGGATAAACTTTCAAATCTACGCCAACCTGTCGATGAATTTTTTGATGATGTCATGGTAATGGATAAAGATGAATCATTAAAAAATAATCGTATTGCATTACTTGCAAAAATTGATTCGCTATTTATGCAAGTCGCCGATTTTTCACGTTTACAATCATGAATTCTAATAAGGGAAGCACAGTATGAGCGAGTTTAAGGCAGTCGTTTTAGATCGTGATGGTGTGATCAATGAGGAATCTGATGAATTTATAAAAAGCCCAGAAGAATGGATTGCTATTGAAGGCAGCCTACAAGCAATCGCTAAATTAAATCACGCGAAAATAAAGGTCTTTATTGCCTCTAACCAATCCGGGATTGCGCGTGAATTATTTGATTACGATATGCTTAATCAGATACACAAGAAAATGTTGGCTGAGCTTTCTCAACATGGTGGCCATCTGGATGGTATTTTTATTTGTCCAGATCTTGAAGGTGAATGTCGTAAACCAAAAACTGGCATGTTGGTTGAAATTGAAAAACGGGCAAATCTCTCACTCGAAAAAGCACCTTTTATTGGTGACTCGCTGCGTGATGTGCAAGCTGCAATTACCCACGGCTCACAACCCATACTGGTACGCACAGGAAATGGAGCGGTAACCGCTCAAAGCGAGCAATTACCTCGCAATATTCCGATCTATGATAATTTAGCCCAAGCTGTAGAAAGCTTACTTGCTGAATAATTTTTACCTTTACCAAACTGAAACGCTAATGCTACA
>JBCCEI010000155.1:0-3503 GCA_039030355.1 Pseudomonadota bacterium
CAAATGCAGGGAATTAAAATTCATTCCGATGCCGAAAGCTCAATTAAAGATGCAGCAAAACGTCTTTATGATAAAGGTATTACAGATAGTCCTGATGGGGGCTACTTAACCGACTTAGGCCTCGATTTAATTAACCATGTGAGTGTGATTAACTCAGCACTTAAATAAGTATCGCTACAAACAACCTAACCCCTCCCTCAAGTTTTCCAGTTAGTTAGTTTTGCAACGAACTGGAAAACTACTAATTTCTTGCTATATTAAAGTTCCATTCATCTTATGTTCATATATAAAGGGAGTTAAATGAAAAACTTCAAATTCAAAACAACTATTTTATGTACTAGCATCACACTTATTCTTTCTGGCTGTGGCTCTGATTCAGATGATAAAATTGAAGAGCAAGTTAGTATCGATTCCCCCCCAGTAATTGAGTTAAGTAGTGAAGCGACTGTGAAAGAGCAGGAGAGTATTGTTCTGACTGCAACCGTAAGTGATGACAATTCAGGCCTCACTTACGCGTGGACTCAAGATTCAGGACCCGCTGTTACAGTAACTGGCGAAACTACCGCATCAATTAATGCTAGTGCACCTGCACTTGATAGTGATGCTGAAGCTGTATTTACTTTAACAGTAACTGATTCTGCAGGTCAGTCGGACGCAAAATCTATAACGTTAGAGATGTTGAATAATGTAGCTCCAGCTTTATCTGCTGATTTCGGTTCCGCACAAGAAAAATCAACAGCTACTTTAGCGGTAAATGCAACAGATGATGATGGTGTCATCGAAAGTTATAATTGGGAGCAAACTGCAGGACCGGTAGTTACCTTAGATAACAGCTCCAACGAAGAAGTTTCTTTTGATGTACCAAGTGTATCAGAAGATACTGAATTGATGTTTAAAGTAACTGTTACTGACGATAATGGTGATAGTAGTGAAATAGAAGAAACCTTTTTAATCTCTAGCATTGATAATAGTTATGTTTTATCTGGCTCAGTTGCTAGCGAAAAATTTGTAAACTCGACTGTAAATGCATTATTTCTTGGACAATCTTATCAGCAAACTACTGATTCAACTGGTGATTTCTCGTTTACATTTACTGCAGATGATGATGAAACAAACTTATTTAGTAGGATAAACGCAATTTCAGCGGTTAATTCTAGTCTTGAATATAGTGCTTTTGTTCCAACTTTAGGTCTTAGTACGCAAGAAGAAACTCCTTCTATAAATAAAATGGATACGGTCTCTAATACTGAACAAGCAAATAATGTTAGCTTAAGTGCTGTTTCTACTGCTTTAGTTGCCCTAATTACAGCAGCAAATGGGGATAATCCACCAGAAGATCTAGACAGTTTTACTCTTGTTGAAAAAGGTGTTGACCCCGACGTACTGATTGAGGCAGCTGCTGTTGTTAAATATGCATCTGAAAATGACATTGAGCTTCCTGAAGGAACGGAAAATCTGATTGATTTAGTACAAGACCCTGATGCTTATAACGAGTTTGTTACAACAGTGGAGCAAGCTGACCCTGGTGCAATCGAAAACGAAGTTGCCAAAATTATTGCGGACCCAGAATTAACACCACCTGTTGATGAAACATCGCTCCCTTCATACTATGTAAGAACATACCCAACAGCAGCAGGCTTTTTATCTAGGGGAGGTCAGCAATATACATTTGAGGAAGGTGGAACTGGTAAATACGTGCATAGAAGTGGCGCACTTGATTATAACTGGACGTTAAATGAAGGTGTGATTTCTCTGGAATATACTGGCGGTCAAGGTATTGTTAGTTACTTATCTGTTGAATTAGGTAACGCAGGTCTTACGCAAGCACAAGTAGATGAGTTGATTAGCGCAGGGGTATATCAAGTTGAAGTTATATATACACCTCAAACGACGACATTAAAACGTATTGTAGAAGGCCAGTCTATTGATAGTTATAGAATGAACACAACTGAATCGGCAATAATGACGCCAGTTAACCTAGGCGAAAGTACAATCGCAACAGAACAATATAGTGTTACAAGTGAATTTGATGTTCCAATGCGTAAGGCCTCAGCAAACACTGAACTTGTATTTAACGAAGATGATATGGCAGGTACTTGGGCTATTCAGCATTATAATGCGCAAAACATGAATTTCATTTTGGATCCTTATCAATTAGCGTCAGATAATATGGGTAAATTGCAAGATTCAAATGACACAATTGAATGGGGTGTAAATGATGGGTTTTAAAAGTTACATTTGCAGATAATAGCTATCAAACAAGTACAATCATCGACCAATTAAATGGTGATCTACAATTATTAAATATTGCTTTCAGTGCTGATGGAGAAATTAAAGCAACTGAAGTAATGTATGGATTCAAAGTTGATACAGATGCAGCTGCATTAGTAGACGTTAAAAATGAACCATCTACATTTTGGCAGGGCATGGTTAACCAATGGACAAAAGATAATTGGTCTGATGGAAAGCTTGAGTTTTATTATGCAGGTGACAGTAATAACGGCTTTAATGTGTTTGGCTTTCAATTAACTGAATCTGACAGCAGAAGAATAGACTACCTAGAAGGAACTGAATCTGACTATACATTACAAGGAGTAAATGTAGGTTGGATGCAAGAAATGAGAAATGTAACTATCAATTATTTTGGTAATTTTTCTTGCAGTGATGATCTATCAAAACCTTGTCGTACTAGAGAATGGGAGATTCTTAAGTCTCAGCCAGGAGTTGCTGGCGAACGTTTGTATGTTAAAGAAAGGGACTATTACTTATTAGATGAAAATGGTTGGTACAATAGTGAAGGCGAGCCATGGGAGGTTATTGCTCCGCGAACTAATGTGTATGAAATGATCCCTGAAAACTACTGGATGAGTGAGGCAGAACCTGCTACTGTCTCTAACAGCATTTTACAACATGCTGAGCCTAATCTAGGGCATAAAATCCTGTCGCCTAACCTTGAACGTTCAATCAATAACTAGCTTAATGACAAAGGCCCGAAATATTCGGGCCTTTTTAACTCAAAATCTTAAAGCTTAAATTGCATCTGGCTGATTTTGTGGTGCAGCAACAATAAAGGCATCAAGCTTATTACATTGCTCATATACCGCAGCAATTTTAGGGTACTTGGTCATATCAACTTTAAAGCGCAAGGCATTAAATACTTGCGGCACTAAGCACACATCAGCAAGTGTTGGTTTGTTGCCCACACAAAAAGTGTTCGCTTCATCAAGTAGCTTTTCGATACTCTCAAAGCCAACTTCTACCCAATGCTTATACCAGGTCGTTTTTGCTTCTTCATCAACACCAAGATCATTTGCTAAGTACTTTAATACGCGTAAATTATCAATAGGGTGGATATCACACGCTACGGCATAACATAAATTACGGATCTGAGCTTTTTGCCACGCATCACCCGTTAGTAACGGTGTTTCTGGGTGGGTTTCTTCGAGCCACTCTAAAATAGCCAGCGATTGCGCAAGTACACCTTGCTCAGTTTCAAGTGCTGG
>JBCCEI010000156.1:0-3476 GCA_039030355.1 Pseudomonadota bacterium
GGTAACGTTCATGGCGGTACTATTTTAAAATTACTCGATGAAGCTGCTTTTTCTTGCGCGTCGCGCTACAGTAAAATGTATGTGATGACCGCTGCAGTCGATCATGTGATGTTTAAAGCTCCGATTCAAGTAGGTGATCTCGTCACTTTCAAGTGTAATGTGAATTTTGTAGGCCGCAGTTCAATGGAAGTAGGTATACGGGTAGAAGGTGAAAAAATAAAAGAAAAAGAAAAATACCATGCAATCTCTTGCTACTTTACAATGATTTGTGTGGACGAAAATGGCAAACCTCAAGCGGCACCTGAATTGCAAGTTGAATCTGACACCGAGAAAAAGTTATTTGAGGCTGGAGAAATGCGCAGAGCAATGCGCAAAGAAACGCATGAAAAAAATCTTCAGTTACATGTTGGCCTGGATACTATAATTTCTTAAAAGTAACATTAGTTTGGCTCTGAACCACAGTTCCAGCAGATATTAAATTGTCCTTCTACTTTTTCACCGCAATCTCCACATTCCCAATCATGTGAATTTGCTTTTATTGACTGCAAAAATTTTTCGACAATCGATTTTGCAGGTTTCTTATCATTATTATTTACTACCCATAACTCAGGCCAAACCTCAATGGGTGGAAGCTCACCCACACCACCAGATAGCAACTCATTTTTAACAATGGTATGAATGCCTTTCTCTTCTAACAATTCTTTGATTTGGTGGATGAAGATAGGGCTGGGTTCGCTATATACACGCTTCATAAGCGTATTATAACAAACCGATTGCATCTAAATTGATTTAGCGCAATTTCAATGTGTAGCTTATTTTGCCTTCACCTGTTGTCGAGCAAACCGCCACAATAACAACCTCTTTAACATTTGATGGAACATTCAGACCAAGAAGTGTCCTTGTAAAAGGTTGCTCTTTAACATGCGGATGGTGGAGCACTCGTTCTCCAATTAACTCACCCTCTTTTGAATACACACGCCATGCATTTGCAAAATGGTCCCAACCCTCATCCGCATGTTCAAGAGTAACCGAGATGTTAAATTTCTGGGCTGAAGTCAGTTCCGCACTTGCTTTAATGATTTTTGCATCGCTTGCAATGCTTACATTGCAAATAATGATTGGTAGAATTAAAAATAAACTTCGCATTGCTCCATCCTGTTTACTGTGTAGCAAATATTTGGCTCATATCTTTAAATGACTTGAACTCTAAATAATTATTGCTTGGATCTTTAATAAACATTGTGGCTTGTTCGCCAACCTGCCCTTTAAAGCGGACACATGGTTCAATATGAAATTTGACCTTTTCACGCTTGAGACGTTCCGCTAGATGCTCCCATTCCCCCCAGTTCAGAACGATACCAAAATGTCTGACTGGCACATCATACTCATCTACTGGGTTTGAAGGAGTGAACATATCCTCATGCTCATATAAATGCGCACTGATCTGATGTCCGTGAAAATTAAAATCTATCCAACGACTGTCTTCGCGCCCAAGCTTACAACCCAGCTTATTGATATAAAAATCACGAGTCGCTTCGATATCATGAACAGGAAAGGCTAAATGAAAAATTGCTGTGGCCATACTTAAAACACTATTTTATTTTTAGGTTTTTCGGCTACATTATCGCGTAAATAAACAGGCAGTGCTTCGACTGCAGAAAAAAATTTCTTTTCTCGAAAATATTCAACAGCTAATTTAGCAATAAATTCGGCCTGCGGGAAAACATCCGAAGCAAATGCAATCTCCTTACCAAGTGCTTGAAACAATTCCTGTGCATAGGTATGCCAACCTGAACCCGCTCCATAGCAGTCATCATTTAATTCGATATTCAAAAAATTTGGTGCAATTACAAGTTCTTCATTCACTAGTTGCATGTAATGCGAATTTACTTGATAAAGTCCAAAATAAACTTCCTGCATGCGTGCATCAATACAAGCTAATACTTGTGCATGTTGTGTTTGCGCATGAGCTGCCTGCGCCAATGCTGCCAAAGAAGAAACAGGCACTACGGGTAAATCTTGTCCCATTGCAATTCCTTGCGTAACACTTGCGGCTAAGCGCACACCTGTAAAGGAGCCCGGACCTCTGCCAAAAGCGATTGCATCTAATTGTGAAAGACTGGTTTCGGCTTGAGCCAAGACTGATTCACACATGGATAAAATAATTTCATTATGTCGTCTTGGTGCCAGCTCTGACACAGCGACAATCTCTTGATTATCCAACAATGCCGCTGAACATGACTCAGTTGCCGTTTCAATGGCTAAGAGTTTCATATTCAGACTCACGTAATTGTAAGAAATTGATCGCGTCATCTAAACTCGATGTGCGCATCATATTTGGCAAGCTATTGATAAATGTTTTGCCATACGGTTTAGTTGTCATTCTTGGATCACATATCACCACGACACCATAATCTGTTTCATCACGAATCAGACGCCCCACTCCCTGCTTTAGTGAAATCACTGCTTGAGGCAATTGATATGTCATAAATGGATTTTCACCTGCTTGGCGAAGTGCTTGAAGGCGCCCACTAAGGACAGGGTCATCTGGAGCTGCGAATGGTAATTTATCGATCACAACACAGCTAAGTGCATCACCACGTATATCAACACCTTCCCAAAAACTACTTGTTCCGAGCAAAACAGCATGATCAGATTTAGCAAATGCAGATAGCAATTCTCTTCTTGGAGCGTCGCCTTGAACTAATAATGCAAATTCTTCATTTTCAGAAAGATAGTTAGCTGCGACTCTTAATGCTCGGTGACTTGTAAATAGTAAAAAAGCACGTCCTTGATTTTCTTCCAGTATAGGCAATACTGCATCGATCACTTTATGCGTGTAATTGCGATCATTTGGTTCGACTCCTAGAGAAGGTAAATATAAGCGCGTGTTATTTTGATAGTCATAAGGGCTATCTAACATTAGGGTTTCCGCATCATCCAAACCTAACTGTTGTTGAAAATGTTCAAACTTTGCATTTACGGTCAAGGTTGCAGAAGTAAACACCCAGCTGCATTTATACTGCTGCATAAATTCTTGAAACGAATCCGCTACCACTAATGGCGTACTATGCATTTTAAAGCCGCGCTCAAAACACTCTAACCAATTTATCCGTTCATCATCTCCTTCTGAGATCAAATACAACCCTTGCTCGATTCGTTCACAGCGTTCAACACATTTTGCTAATAACTTGCCTCGATCACTTAATGGCATCAGCACTTCACTGAGTTGATTGATCGATTTACACAATACCTCAAACTGATCATCAATATTTGCAACCTTACTGATCTCAAACCAAGGAAAGCGACCATTTTTTCCAGCAAGCGCTAACTGATAATCCGCTACTGCTTTTTTCAACACATCAACCGCGGTTTGAATTTCATTTGCATCAGGTGCTTCTTCCAAACAGGCTGCAATTGCCTCTTCCGCTAAGTCATTTATCTGCCGACTGCTAATTGTTGTAGCAAGAAAGTTA
>JBCCEI010000157.1:0-3442 GCA_039030355.1 Pseudomonadota bacterium
ATGCACCGCACACCAAAAAGTAGAAGGTGTCTAGTGCATACTGTAATTCAAATATATTGTTTTCCACAATTTCACTCCTATTAGGAATTTAGTTTTTCTTTATTCGTTCTATAGAGCTTCTGCCCCAGTTTCACCGGTACGGATTCGTATTGCTTGCTCAATCGATGTAACAAAAATTTTACCGTCGCCAATTTTTCCTGTGTTCGCTGCTTTACTGATCGCTTCTATAGTGGAATCTAATAAGCCACTATCGATCGCAACTTCTAATTTAACTTTTGGTAAAAAATCTACGACATACTCAGCACCACGATATAACTCAGTGTGACCTTTTTGTCGCCCAAAGCCTTTTACTTCAGTCGCAGTTACACCAGTTACCCCAATTTCAGAAAGCGCTTCACGTACATCATCAAGCTTAAAAGGCTTAATAATTGCTGTAACAAGCTTCATGATTTAATCTCCTTAATAATTATTCTGTTTTAGTTTTCTGTTATACATAGCCGCGTTTTACAACACGGCTATGATTTTTTGGATAATTAACTACCCCAACTCATGATGTCGAAGCTACGATGAATACCTACATACGCTTGTGTCTCTTCATCATCTCCATCATTTTCGTCAAGACCCGATAAAATATCGGCATCATCGGTATGCACAATTGCAGCAGTCATATCAAAGCCAGCGACTTCAAATCCGTATCCAAACTCAAAATAGTTTCCTAGATCGTCATCTGCATCATCATCGAATTTGCCATAGGTCAAATACACTCCGTTCCATCCAACGGTAAGTGCATAAAAGTCATAGTTGTCACCATCTGAGAATTCACCATTGTATTCACCCGGTGAATACTCTAGATCGATAGACCAGACATCGTTTGACCAACCTGCATAAATATTCGCTTCATTGTATTCGGAATCAAAGTTGTCTGAATATTGATACGTTGTATATCCAGCACCTAGGTACATGCCATTTGCAAACTCATGCACATAGCCACCATATATGTCGTACTCAACGCCTGAACCTACATCGGCTATCCATGTGCCAACATAAAAACCACCAATTTCCAAATCTACACCGCCGTTACCTGAAGAATCATTTTGAGGTATGCCTCGATAAATATAATCAGATAAAATTCCAGCATTACCTGAAAGTGTCGCTTCCGCTGAAGCATTGGTTGAAAACATCACTGTACTCGTTGCTAAAACAGCTGCCCCAAGTGTCATGGTTCGTAGATGTTGTAGTTTCTTATTCATTTTAAATACCCTCCAAAGGCTTAAATTAATATCTCAGCCCTTGGTAATGCATGTGCTATGCCAACTTTTTTGTTATAATTAAATCAATAGGTTATGTAATTTTTGGCGCTGTGCACCAAATTAATGCACAGACATCTAGCATGAATGCACAAATTTAGTGCGCTTTGCTTACAGCTAATTTCGCTACACTATGAGCCTTGATTGATGGAGTATTGAGATGAAAATAGACACTGAATCTTTAGATCGAGCAGTAAATGAAATCGTTAGTAAGATTTCTGCTGTGATTCCTGAAGATTTAAAAAGTGCTAATCAGGGATTGGAAAAAAATGCACGTGCGACGGTTGAGGGCGCTTTTCAAAAATTAGATCTCGTGACACGCGAAGAATTTGATGTGCAAGTTATGTTGCTTTCTAAAAGCCAACAACGAGTGAAAGAATTAGAACAACGACTCAGCCAATTAGAAGAAAGTATAAAAAGCAAATAATAAAAACTTCAAAATGAGTCTTGCAACGGTCTATTCTCGTGCTCAGACGGGAATGGATGCACCTTTAGTAACGGTAGAGGTAGACCTTTCTAATGGCCTGCCTGGCTTGTCGATCGTTGGATTACCCGAAGCCGCTGTTAAAGAAAGTAAAGATCGAGTACGTGCGGCATTGCTAAATTCAGGCTTTGAATTTCCTGCACGTCGTATCACAGTAAACCTTGCACCAGCGGATCTACCAAAAGAAGGGGGACGCTTTGATCTTCCAATTGCATTGGGAGTACTTGCTGCATCGAAACAAGTTTCAAATGACAAGTTGGAGTCATATGAATTTCTTGGTGAATTAAGCTTAAGTGGTGAACTTCGTGCCGTGCATGGTGTGCTTCCAGCAGCAGTAGCCTGCGATAAAAATCAACGCGCATTGATAGTACCACTTGATAATGGTAGTGAAGCATTACTTGCAAAACAAACAACAATATTCGCAAGTAATAATCTATTAGAACTATGCGCACATTTCTCAGAACAAGAATTATTGGTCCCGTTTAGCGAGAACATCGAGGCCAATGAGAAGATTGAATTACCAGATCTACAAGATGTACGCGGACAACACCGAGCAAAACGTGCATTAGAAGTTGCAGCCGCAGGTTCTCACAACATGCTCATGGTAGGTTCACCTGGTAGTGGCAAAACAATGTTAGCTAGCCGTTTACCAGGCATATTACCTGCACTAACAGAAGATGAAGCGATTGAGTCCGCCACCATTTACTCAATCAGCCATGGGGGATTTAGCCATGAGCAGTGGGGTATGCGCCCTTTTCGCGCACCGCACCATACTGCTTCCGGTGTCGCATTAGTAGGCGGTGGTTCCTATCCGAGACCAGGTGAAATTTCACTCGCGCATCATGGCGTGTTGTTTCTAGATGAACTCACAGAATTTGATCGTCACGTTTTAGAAGTTCTACGTGAACCTTTGGAAACAGGAAACATTGCTATTTCACGTGCTGCTAGACAAGTTCAATTTCCAGCACGTTTTCAACTCGTTGCTGCAATGAACCCTTGCCCACAGGGCTGCGATATTGATGTAAATGGCAATTGTGCATGTACTCCAGAACAGATTCGACGTTACCGTGGACGTATTTCTGCACCTCTATTAGATCGTATAGATATCCATATGGATGTGCCTCGCGTAGCTAAAGAACAACTACGCCAACAACCTACTAGTAATTGTGAAACCAGTGCGGATGTTCAGAAACGTGTTTGTGCTGCGCGGGAAATACAATTACAACGCCAGCAAAAACCCAATGCATATATGACGAATAAAGAAATTGAAAACTTTTGTATGCTAACAAAGGAATGTGAAAGTTTAATGGATCAAGCGTTTGAAAAGTTAGGTTTGTCTGCACGCGGTTATCACCGCACACTCAAACTTGCACGCACCATTGCAGACTTAGAAAACTCAGAAAACTCAGAAAACATTCAAACCAACCACCTCAGTGAGGCAATTGGTTATCGTCAATATGATCGGTTGTTGAATCGTAATTAACTTTAGATAGACAGAAAGCTAAATTTTTAACTGTTATTTGTAGCATTAGTCTTTATATATCCTAATTAATCAATAAGATTGCTAAGAAATTCTGTAAAAGTCGTCGCCACTTTGTATATAGGTGCCTTTTTTATTTCATCACTACCTTAAACCGCATTTAAATCTAGA
>JBCCEI010000158.1:0-3433 GCA_039030355.1 Pseudomonadota bacterium
AAAACACCGAGTAGGAGAAGAGGCACAAGGGCGCGAATACATCAAAGGGCCGAGGTAGCTCCTCATTATGAGCCCGCATATAAGCACGCAGTCTGACAAAATTAACGAAGGGTATTGTGCAATAGGAGGAGTCCATATAAGATACTTGGCCCTCGTGCCCAACTTGTAAGAAAGAGCTGACTTTTATTAACCAAATACATAATGAAATAGAACAGCAGCTCTTCGTTTTCTATTATTGCAATGAGTGTTTTCCGTGTGGCTTCGGTGATGAAGAAAAGGGACAATGGATAGTAAAGCTATACAATGAGCCTTCAAGGAGTAAAATTGTAGAAATAAATCGGATTTCGAATGACGAGTTTGAACCAACGCCTTGTATGGTAATAACCTCTATAGTTGAAGTTCTCCCTGATTGGGAAGGTATTGCTTCTGCCTCCGAGGAGGTAAGTGAGCTATGTTGCAAGATCAATGATGATTCTCCATGGGAAGAGTATGAAGAGGCTGTAGAGAGAGCTGGGTGCTTAAATGATTATGCGACGCTTTTAGGTGGTTATCCTCGTTTTGTTCAAAGTGAAGCCGGGCCTGCTTGCCCTGAATGCAATTCAGAAATGATATTTTACGCCCAGGTTGATTCCGAAGATGAAGCTAATATCATGTGGGGAGACGTTGGGCTGGTTTATTTCTTTCGTTGTCCAGTGCATAAAAACCAATTTCAACTCGAGTTACAGTGCCACTAATGGTTAACAAGCGCATGTTGTCGGACTGCTTTCCCGCTGCGCTCCAAATCAGCTGAAAATGCGGGCGTTATGCACCTCGAGAAAATGGAGTTTCTAATTGACCTCTGAATTCAAATCTAAGTTTTGGTCAAATCTAAAAATTACACTCAAATTCGTTGGAATTGTGTTAGTTGGATTAATCATAAAAATAACAATAGATGAACTCCAAGAAGGCGAAATTAAAGAGCCAACAGCACCTTTAGTGCTATTAGCTTTTGTACCTACATTATTGATTGGTGTTTTCACTTATACAAAATTAAAGTTATCAAGCATAAACAAATTTATTGGTTCACTTATTTTTGCTTTCGCTATTTCACTTTCAATTCTGGTACTTTATTTTATAGCTGTAAGTATTGGCTACTCCGAAATAAATATAAGGTTAGCCAAATTTTTTACTGCAATTATTTTTGTTTCTACTGCATTGTTGTATCTTCAACTGCCATGGCAAAAAGACGCATAACAAGTGCCTAAACCAAAGGACGCAAAACAGCAGGCTTGCGCTGCTTCGTCGCTAATTTTAGCCTGCTATTTTGTGCCGATTATTACGGCGTTATGAGATCAGGGGAGTTTCCTAGCTTGAACGAAAATTATAAGTATGCAGCCCATATGATTTCTTGGTTAGAGAAGCTTGGTGTGCCGGAAATTCCTTTCGCAAAAAGTGCATTTTCACAACTAAAAGGTTATTGGGTTGAACATAAATATATTAACCTTGAGCAGTTAAAAGATGATTTGTGGTCTTGGGTTGATAGTAACGATGGTTACAACATATCTGACCCAGAAGTAGCAAAGATGAGAATTATTTTGTGCTTGGCTTATGAAGATAATCGCGAGTTAGAAGGTGTTGGCTATTTTGAAGATTTATTAGTAAATCTTGGCATCTCACATGAAAATGCATACAAACGCACATAACAAATAGCTTAAATGGCGAACATAAAGAGCTTGGCGTTAAGGCTCTAGGCGCATATATGAAATACGTTTTAGGAATACTAATAATGATTTGGAGTATTTTTTCTTCCGCCAAAGATTATCCTGAAGTAGTTGTTGGTGAGGAAGATGGTTTTGTCGATCTGACCTTTACAATTTCAAACTCCAAGAAGCTCGAATCTGGTTCATATGAAGTTGTCGTTAAAGGCAACCTGAAAGGCGATATAGTTGGGTTTGCAATCGAGCTGTTGCCATCGTGGAACCCGCAAGCAGTAGAAGGTATTGATGATCCCTTTTATTGGGGAGAGGCATTCTTCAAGAACACCGGGGCGGAGTCAGTTGCCTTTATAAGATCACTTGCTAGTCTCTACGGAGCTACCGTAAGTGGTGCATCGGTTTCAAATGAGGTATACGCCCAAGTGGTTGGGCTTGCATGCAATCCTGAACAGCTTGAGGTCTCACCCTGCAAAATGAAGTTCTTCTTCAATCCTGACGGAGAGGAAGAACTGTATTCAGAGATTTTCATAAACATTGATCTTTCTGAGAAAAGGCTGGAGTTCAATGAAAAGGACAATGATTATCGTGCGCCATTATTACGTTCATTGTTGCAATAAAGACTTAATAAGTTGCTGCACCAGACAAATTTCCGCTGTCACCTTTTTGGCGTGGCAAAAAAGTAGCCATCAAAAATTTGCTTGTTGAGCCGGGCGTTATGTATTCCGGTAGAAATATGGACAACCTGAAAAATTCGATTATGGCACTTGCCGCATCAGCAAAAGTTCAAGAGGCACTTTATCCAAGTTTCGCGGCTATTGGTGATGAGTTGGTGCTTGAGTTTAGTGAATGCTTAGACGACTTGAAAATTAGTGATTTAACACCTAAACAAGTAGCATCTATTGAGGCGTTAGATGTTTTTATTAATCAGCATTCAGGTGCGCAATTCTCAGCCATGTATCTTGAAAGTAGTTCTTTATTTGACGATCCTAATTGGGAAGAAATTAGGTCACTTGCCAAGCTGGTTGCTAAAGAGATGGGTTGGTCACTAACCGAACCAGCCAAACAAAAACATAGAATTGAAACTGGTTAGCTGAGAGCACATAGCAAACGCATTAATAATGAACGCAGAACGCTTGGCTGGTGCTCCTTCGTCGCTAATTTTAGTCAAGCTTAATCCGCCCATTATACGGGCGTTAGCTTTTAAAGTAAGGATTGACTATTGAGGAAAGTTTTAGCTGTTATAATTGTCATTTATATTGTGTATGGGTGGATTTGTTATTTTTGGGATAATTCAGAAGGATCAAATAAACTAGCTAAATTTAGTAGTCTTACTCTTGAAGATATTGTCTCAATTGAAGCGATAAATTCTGAGTATATTAATGTGACAAATTCAGCATTAAATCGTGCGTCTACCAAGAAGAACACCACGTCGGCCTCTTCAATGGCTTGTAGTGACTGTTGTGCCATTAAGGTATCAATACCTTCCTCATCTCCTGTGATACCGCCGGTATCGACCACAATGAAGTGACGTTGCTCATAGCTGGCCTGACCGTATTGCCGATCACGGGTCAGCCCCGGGAAATCAGCAACCAGTGCATCACGGGTATGAGTTAAACGATTAAACAGCGTTGACTTACCCACAGTGGGCCGGCCAACTAACGCCACAACAGGCAACATATCGGTGTTCCTTTAAGTAATAAACAAGCAAACGGCCGCGCATAAAGCGCGGCCGTTAAATT
>JBCCEI010000159.1:0-3222 GCA_039030355.1 Pseudomonadota bacterium
AATTTTACTTGGCATTGGTTTGATTGCGCCCATTATAACGTTTAAAAAATTTATTTTTATACAAAACACCTTTTCAATTTTGATGGCTTGCTGGAACTTGTTACAACAGGGACAGCTGTTTTTATTCATCATCATTGCCTTATTCAGTGTCGTCCTGCCCATCTTTAAATTAGCGTTACTGACTATGATTATTATTAACCAAAGTAAACTTAAAGTTAGCACAAAAATAATGCTGGATTGGGTGCACCGCTTTGGCAGATGGTCCATGTTGGATGTATTTGTAGTGGCAATTTTAGTTGTAGTCGTCAAGCTAGGCGCGATAGGTAATGTAGAAAAGCATATTGGCTTATATGCTTATGCGGCTGCAGCGATCCTAATCATGTATCTCACCAACAAAATTATTGCACTACATGTAAAACATACATCTTAGTTACTATTCCTAAACGGTTGTACTAATAATTTTGGCAGCCAAAGTTCTTTTGTATCACGAAATTGTTCTATACCGATACTCATATTGGTGTGGCCATCCTGAGGTTGTGCACGATAGGTGTTAAATAGATGGTCCCACCATGGAAGATTAAAACCAAAATTACTATCCGTTTCGATTGGTTTGACAGAATGATGCACACGATGCATTTCAGGGGTAACAATGATTAAACGTAATATTCTTTCTAATTTTTTAGGAATACGGATGTTTGCATGATTAAACATTGAGCTTGCATTCAGCATTACTTCAAAAATCAGTACAGCAATAACTGGTGGGCCTAACGCAAGTACCACGAGCATCTTTATCCCATGAGAAAGTATCATCTCGATGGGATGAAAACGAATGCCGGTGGTAATATCAAAATCCAAATCTGCATGATGCATTCGATGCAGTCTCCATAAAAAATCGACTTTATGAAAAATGACATGTTGTAGATAAATCGCGAGATCAAGTAGTAAAAATGCGATGATGACTGCAATCAATACTGGTAGGTTGAATTGATTCAGAAGCCCAACGTTTGAAGTTTCCGCAAAAGCTGCAATATAAATAACCGTTACGGGTATAAGTAGCCTTGTTAAGAGGACGTTGATTACACTAATTGTTAAATTATTCAGCCAGCGGATTTTTTTTGAATAATGCAGTGAGCGTCGAGGCGCAATAATTTCCCAAATTACAAATACGGAAAAAACAGCTAAAAATATACTTAACCGTATTGTTGCCTCGCCACTGATTAAAGAATCAAACATCGCTGTATTCCATATCAAATACTGTATGCCGATTCTATAATAAAGCTATTAAGAAATATTTATGCGAGTTGCTTAGTACAAAACAATAGTTGCATGTGCAGTGAAGTAGAAGAAAGTGCCATCCATGGCTTGGGGACTTCCTTATGTTTATAAGACCCAAACACAGTAACTTAGTTCGATTTAAATAAATTTTAAGCGGATGTGTTTCACAATTTGAATGCTAAACGAACACCTTCCAACCAAGCCTGAATTGCAAAACTCTATTTACATTTCTTCACAAAATATTGATTGCATTAAAGCACTAAAAATAAGGTTTTAAGCCACTTCAATCTAGATATTCACAAAATACCTGTACAGGAACTATTTAAAGTGAACTTTTGTCATAGGGTTACGATGTTTTTCGCTTTGTAGGCCCCTGTCCAGTATAGTATTTGCTCTAATCCCATATGGATTATTTCGGTTAAAATCAGGGGCTTAGCACCACAAGAGTATCGATATGAAAGTCACCGCTTTAGCATTGTTGATGATTATGTATTGCGCATTTTTAAGTGCTTGCAGTTCTTCCTCATCTAGTGGCATGCCATCTTTACCGTCACCAAGTTCAGAATCTGAAGAAACCGCATCATCAGAGCAATCTTCTAGTGAGGCCGATCAACAAGCCAATAATAATAAGTCTGATAAAAGCGAAGCTTCTGCAAAACAAGATGCAGCTAAGGAACAACAAGCCTCAAGTGAAAAACAAAATGATGCAGCTCAGTCTGGTGGACAAACAGACGAAGAAACAGTTGCTATGCTAGACAAGCAACTTGAAAAAGAACTTGGTGAATATGATAAAGAGCTTCATAAAGAACTAGAGGAGGCAGAGCAACAAAAACAAGAGCGTGAAAAAGAACAAGCCGCTATGGAAGCTGCTGAAGCGGGCCTCGATGAAAGTGATGAGTTTGCTGAAGAGGGTGAAGGCTCGGAACAAGAAAATACAAATGAAGAACAAATGGCAAAGGCGGGTTCGCAGCAGTCCAATCAAGGCAGTGAAACTGAAGCTGCCGAAGATTCTGGTACTGGAGATAATGGTAAGGGCAGCAGTGGTTCCGCGCCAAAAAATATCCCCAGTGGCAATGATGATGATGTAGTTGCTAGACAATTACGTGAAGCAGCAGAAAAGGAAAAAGATCCAGAACTACGAGAAAAGCTTTGGGAAGAATATCGAAAATATAAAAAACAACAAGCAACAGCTAGTGCGCAACCATCTGGCGTTTCTAATCAATAATAAAAACCATAACGTATGAAATACTATAACTACACTAACTCTCTATTATTAATTCTTTTTGCAACTTTTATTTTCAGCGGTTGTGCAACTAATGCGGTCAAGGTAGAAGACGCAGAAGAGATTGATACTGAAACTACACAATTACAAGAAAGTAATTTACTCGATGTTGGCATCTTATTATTTGACAAGGGCGAAGTTACTGAAAAGCAAATTGAAAAAGAAGGTGCGCACGAAGATATTCGTCATGCGGAAGCGCGTTACATGGCATACCACCTTAAAGAAACGATGCAACGTTCAAATGGTTGGGGAGCAATACGTGTATTGCCTGAGAAATCTTACATCGCAGATGTCGTCGTTGAAGGCACAATCATGACGTCAAATGGTGAGGAGATGATGATTAAAATTAATGTCTCTGATAGCACCGGCACACAATGGTATGAAAAAACCTATAAAACTTATGCAGATGATGAAGCCTATCAGTATGCAAAACCGGGTAGGGATGTGTACCAATATGTGTATATCCGCATTGCAAATGACATCCGCAAACAGCGTAAAAAATTAAGCCAGGAACAGTTAGTCGCGATTCGTAACACATCTGAAATCCGTTATGCCGCTGGTTTATCGCCAGATCCGTTTGCAGATTACATAAATTCAGGTCCCAATGGACAAAGCAGTATTACCCGCCTCCCCGCAAGTGATGACCCGATGTTAAATCGCGTTCG
>JBCCEI010000160.1:0-3125 GCA_039030355.1 Pseudomonadota bacterium
GGATGATGTGAGCCGACATTATAGAATAAGAATATAGTCGGCTCACATCATCCATGATGTATCTTATATTCGCACTTCCTTGTGCTCAGGTGGAACTAGTTTAGGCACCGCGGCCAACAGTTTCTTTGTATACTCATGTTGTGGATTAGTTAATATTTGCTCAACATCGCCCTGCTCAACAATTTTGCCTTGATACATCACCGCAACGCTATCTGCAAAATAAGCTACAACGGACATATTGTGCGTGATAAATAAATAACTAATGCCGTATTTCCTTTGCAAGTTATTTAGTAAATCGAGAATTTGTGCTTGTACAGACACATCAAGTGCGCTCGTAGGCTCATCACATATAATAATCTTTGGATCTACCGCCAATGCGCGCGCTATGCAAATACGCTGGCGTTGGCCACCAGAAAATTCATGCGGGTATCTTAAATGCGCATCTTCAGACAAGCCTACTTGAGCCAATAGCTCTAATACTCTATCGCGTCGCTGGCTTGCGCTAGGGACCACATTTAATGCTTTCATACCTTCTTCAATAATATCGCCAACTAACATACGCGGATTCATTGAGGAATAAGGGTCCTGAAAAACAATTTGTAAATTAGTGCGCTGCTCTAGTAGCTTTTCTTTATTGATCGAATGAATCGGTAAGCCTAAATAATGCACCTCGCCCGATGTGGGTTGCACTAATCTTAAAATACCTTTTCCAACAGTTGTCTTGCCACTGCCCGACTCACCCACCAAAGCAACTGTTTTTCCTGCAGGGATTTCTAGTGATACTCCATCAACCGCTTTCACGTGACCTACTGTACGTTTGAACAACCCTTTTTTAATTGGAAAATGTACTTTTAAATCGTTAACCTTCAAAGAATCGACCTGATCCACTTTTAAATCTGTAATATTTTGTTCAGTTATATCATCAACACCCAATAACGGCTTGCCACGCTTCTCCATTGCAGGTAAAGCTGCAAATAAATCCCAGCTATAAGGATGTTGTGGATTAGAGAAAAATATTTCATTGCTTGATTGCTCAACAATTTTTCCTTGCTTCATGACGGCTACATGATCAGCAACTTGTTTTACTACAGCCAGATCATGCGTAATAAACAATATTGCCATATTGAATTTCTGCTGTAGCTCGTTGATTAAATCCAACACTTTTGCTTGAATCGTGACATCCAACGCTGTTGTTGGCTCATCTGCAATCAACAGTTTAGGCTCACATGCTAGCGCAATCGCAATCATCACACGTTGTTTCATGCCGCCAGATAATTCATGCGCATAAGTGTCAATCGTATGTGCAGGATCTTTTATATTCACTGCATCCAACAGATCCATTGCGCGTTGTCTAGCCTGGGCTTTACTCATATCTTTATGACGGATTAATACTTCAGAAATTTGTTTGCCTACTTTGACAACAGGATTTAGTGAAGTCATGGGTTCCTGAAAAATCATTGAAATACCACTACCACGAATATCGCGCATTTCTCTTTCAGGCAATGTTAATAAGTCTTGATTATCAAACAAAATAGAACCAGAAGTTACGCGAGCAGCTTCGGGCAACAAACGAATTACAGAAAGCGCAGAGATTGATTTTCCGCTTCCTGATTCACCCACTAAAGCAAACGTTTCACCTTGGTTAATTTTAAAACTGACATCGTCTACAGCAGTTACTTTACGATTACCTGATTCGAAAACGGTTGTCAGGTTTTCGACGCGTAATAGTGGTGACTGATTACTGTTGCTCATCGTTACTGCTTCGCAATCCGTGGATCTAGCGCATCACGCACTACGTCTGCAAATAAATTTGCAAACAACACCAATGTAAACATAAAAAATAATGAAGCCGCCAATGACCACCATACGATTGGTTCACGTGCCATTTGAAGTCGCGCACTATTGATCATATTGCCCCAACTATTCATTGTTGGATCAACACCAATATTTACATACGCAAGTACCGCTTCAGCCATGACTAAACCACTGAAATCAAGCACTACAGTGATTAGTACAATATGCATCACATTAGGCAAAATATGCTTAAAGATAGTTTGCATAGGACCAACACCAAACGCTGTGGCTGCTTGTACGAATTCAACTTCACGCAGTTTTAATGATTCGGCACGTAATAAACGACACAAGCCTGTCCAACTTATTAAACCCATGATTAAACATAAAAACAATAATCGATAGTCCGAACGAATGGTCAAACTTGAAAATTGCTCTGCATTATTGTTCATATGAACTTCCAGCATTAAAACTGCTGCTGCAATCAATAAAATTCCTGGAATTGAATTTAACGTGGTGTAAATATATTGAATAACATCATCGACCCAACCTCTAAAGAATCCCGCCATAATTCCTAGCACAATAGCGAGCGGTAATACCAAAATAGTAGTAAGCGTACCAATGAGTACTCCAGTACGTATACTTTTTAATGCTTGATATAAAACATCTTCTCCCACTTTATCTGTGCCTAAAACATGATACTTGCTTGCCCATTCCGCACCGATTAGTAGAACTAACAAAATAATCGCTAGCGTTATCGCGAAAGTGCGCCAGGGAATTTCAGACTGCCCTCCTACTATTGAATTTAATACATTTGTAAATGATTCTTTATGACGAACTGATTTATATATACACAAAAGCAACATTAAACCCAGCCACATAATTGCCGCTTTCATAGCACCCACTAAGGCTAATTTCAGTATGTCAGCTTGTTTTTCATTTTCTGGATCACTTAAATGCGAAGCGCCCCACGTGAGCCGTGGGTAAATACGCTGTTGCGTGCCATCAGGCAAATTTATTGTCTCTTTTGCATATAAATAGGCAGCAAAAGGTGCTGAATAGGTTTTTTCTGAGCTGTTTCGCAGGTTATCTACAAGCTGATCAAACAAACTTACGATTTCACCGCTATATAGCACCTCATCTGAAGACTGGTTTAGTTTTATCAACTTGGGATGAAAATGCACTGAGTCAAGTAAAGCAATTGCAACATACAACGACAAAACCATCATGGATATGACGCCTACTTTACTTCTTGGCACCTGCCTCCATGGTTTTATCATGTGTGGTTTTGTTCTGGCATACATAAAAAATGCTACAACAAAAAATGTGACCAA
>JBCCEI010000161.1:0-3070 GCA_039030355.1 Pseudomonadota bacterium
AAACAAAATAACATCGTTATCGCGCATGAGCTATTACACACCGTTGGGGCAAGTGATAAGTACGGCGCCAATGGTAACCCTATTCCACCCGATGGCCTCGGCGAACCTGATCGCAAGCCGCTTTATCCACAACGACTTGCAGAAATAATGGCTGGCACAGTAGCGAGCAGCGCTACTCAATCAAAAATGGCAAAAAGTCTTAAAACATGTGTTGTTGGTAACAGAACCGCTAGAGAAATTGGCTGGGTAAGAGATTAACGTTATATCTGCATTGCAATATTGCCATTGCATTTAGATCTCTATTAAAGTTTTATAATGCAAAAGCGGCAATATACTAATCAGTACGATCTCAGTAAATATTCTGATGCAAAAATAGGTGTGCTTTCTGATACACACTCTTATATTAATCCTAAAATTGCGGCACATCTTGCGGACTGCGATATCATTTTACATGCTGGAGATATTGGTTCATTCACTGTCATCAAACAATTGCGAGAAATTTGTAAAGATGTAATTTGCGTATGCGGAAACAATGATAATGCGTGGCAATGGCACCAGGGTGAACATAATGAGCTGAAAACCATTCCACAAATTGCTGAGGTCAGCTTGGCTGGAGGCATGATAATCATTACACATGGAGATGAATATTATGCAGATTATGAGTCTTGGCATACGCAACTTCGTGAAAATTTTTCAAATGCCAAAGCGATTGTGTATGGCCACAGTCATCGATTTGTATGCGATCAAAGTCAACAACCTTGGGTGCTAAACCCAGGAGCGGCAGGTGAAACACGCACACAAAAACATGGTGTTTCCTGTTTGCATATTTATACAGATAGCCAAGACTGGAAAGTTAAAGAAATTCGAGCATAGACGACGTTAGTCGTTAATTTTTATTTATATGACGTCAGAATTGCTTTATTGAGGAGCATTTCCCTCAATTATCTCACGATCCGGATGCAATAGAGAAAGATATTCAATTTTACGATTCCCCACAACCGCAACACCATTGTGGCGATCCACACCACCGATGCTAAACTCAAAAGCATAAAATCTTCTAATAAAGAAATTATATCTAGGGGTTTTAGCTAATTGAATTCGCGCCACATGAACAGATTGATCCAATAATTGGACATGATGTTCTTCACATAAATGTCGACATCGTTTAAGCGTAAATTCTCGGCTTCGCAAACTATCTTGCCAATACCACAACACCAAAAAGAGTGCAGCAATGGCAAGTAATATATTCAATTAACAGATTATTTTTAACTTAGGGCGCTTTTGATTTGATCACGTATTTCTTCAACTGAATCAACCGGGCCAATCTTTCGATATTTTGGCGCTGCGCTTTCTCCAGAATCTGACCAATTCTTATAATAATTGATAAGTGGTTCTGTCTGATCATGGTAAACCTTTAAACGCTCTTTAACAGTTTCTTCTTTATCATCATCGCGCTGAATCAAATCATCGCCTGTTTCATCATCTTTGCCTTCAATTTGAGGTGGATTAAAAATAATATGATAAGTACGCCCAGATGCGGGATGCATGCGTCGTCCAGTCATACGTTGAATCACTTCTTCATCACTGACATAAACCTCGACAATGTAGTCGATATCAACACCTTGTGCCTTCAAACTTTCAGCTTGCGCCAAAGTGCGAGGAAAGCCATCAAAGATATAGCCATTTGCACAATCGCTTTGAGAGATACGGTCCTTGACCAGGCCCAAAATAATCTCATCTGAGACCAACCCTCCTGCTTCCATAACTTTTTTTGCCTCTAGGCCTAATGGTGTTCCTGCTTTAACTGCGGCTCTTAGCATGTCACCGGTTGATATCTGTGGGATATGAAATAATTCCTCAATTACCTTGGCGCGCGTCCCTTTGCCCGCGCCTGGCCCACCCAATAATATAACTCGCATGCTTACATCTCCATGTATTTTGTTGACTACACCATAGTCGAGAAACAAAGCGATGCCTATTACTCTAATTAGCTAAACATGCATAAAAATCACAGATACTTGTATAAGACCTATCTTATAAATACTGTAGTCAGCAAAGATACATCGTTACAATATACGAATGAATTGTACTTTATGAACTCTTAAATACTCAAAAGAAAAGAACCATGAAAAAACTCAACGCTTTTTATGCTCAGTCAGGTGGTGTCACTGCGGTGATTAATGCAACGGCATGTGGTGTCATCGAAACGGCTAGAAAAAATAAACATAAAATTGGCAAAGTCTATGCAGGCCGCAACGGTATTATCGGCGCATTAACTGAAGATTTAATTGACACCTCAAAAGAGTCGGCTAGCGCAATTGCAGCGCTTAAACATACACCATCAGGTGCATTTGGCTCATGCCGTTATAAATTGAAAAGTATTGAAGAAAATCGTGAACAATATGAAAGACTAATAGCTGTTTTTAAAGCACATAATATCGGTTACTTTTTTTACAATGGTGGCGGTGACTCACAAGATACCTCACACAAAGTTTCACAACTCAGTAAAAAAATGGGTTACCCAATTCAATGTATTGGCATTCCCAAAACTGTCGATAATGACTTACCCATTACCGACAACTGCCCAGGTTTTGGCTCAGTAGCAAAATATGTTGCGGTATCGATTAAAGAGGCTGCTTTCGATGTGAAATCTATGGCTGAAACATCTACAAAAGTTTTTGTAATGGAAGTAATGGGGCGTCATGCGGGCTGGATTGCCGCATCAAGTGGACTCGCAGCAGAAGAAAAAGGTGATGCGCCACATATTATTTTATTTCCCGAAATTGCGTTTGACCAAAAAGCATTTCTTAAACGCGTTAAAGAATGTGTAAATAACTATGGATTTTGTGTAATTTGTGTTTCCGAAGGAGCACGCACAGCAGATGGAACCTTTTTAGCCGATGCTGGAAGCGTAGATGCGTTTGGGCACAAGCAACTTGGTGGCGTAGCACCTGTGATTGCTAATATGATCAAACAAGAACACGGTTACAAATACCACTGGGCGGTTGCAGATTATTTACAGCGTGCTGCAAGGCACATTGCATCAAAAACCGACGTTGATCATGCCTAT
>JBCCEI010000162.1:0-3053 GCA_039030355.1 Pseudomonadota bacterium
AGATCGCGCAAAGTTTATTTATGATGTATCTAAGCAGCAGAAAATACGTTCTGATATGCAAGAAGACCTTGCAGAGCATAAAGATGATAGTACAGATGGATGTGTTCGACCACAGAAAGCGATTTGGGATGCGCGCCAAGTGTTAGGTCCAGATGATATTTTGTTATCTGATGTGGGTGCGCACAAAATGTGGATCGCACGATATTTTCATTGCCATGAACCAAACACATGTTTAATACCAAATGGGTTTTGTTCAATGGGATTTGCCTTACCCGGAGCCATCGCAGCAAATTTGATTTATCCAGACCGTCGTATTTTAGGAATTGCTGGTGACGCGGGATTTTTAATGAATGTGCAAGAAATGGAAACAGCTAAAAGATTAAATAGCAATATCGTGATGATGGTTTGGGAAGATAAAGAATATGGTTTGATTGCATGGAAGCAGCAAGCTGAATTTGGCAAACATACCGATCTTGCATTTAACAACCCTGACTGGGAGTTATTAGCAAAATCGTTTGGCTGGAATGGATACTATGTCAATAATAGTAATGTTCTGCAATCTACTTTAGAAACCGCATTTAATGATGGTGTGCCTAGTTTAGTTGTTGTTCCAATTGATTATCGTGAAAACATGTTGCTTACCAAGCGACTTGGTGATTTAACGATGCCACTGTAGCTTAGGAAATAAAAATGAGTGATAAAAAAATTTCCTTAATGCTCTATCAAAGTGCACCTGCAATTGGAACAGAGCAAGTACAAGCACCATTTGATCAATCAGTCATTGCTGAAGTGGAAACAGCAGGTGAAGAGCATATCAATCTAGCGCTTAGTGTGGCGTATAAATTGTATCAAGATAAAAAAGGTTGGCTGCCTTTGCATCAAAGGATTGAGATTCTAGAAAAAACAGCACAAATAATGACACAACAACAAGAGCAACTTGCGTTTGAAGCTGCTCAAGAAGGTGGTAAGCCGCTAGTAGACTCAAAAGTTGAAGTGGCGCGTGCAATTGATGGTATTCATCTATGTATTGACACATTAAAAACAGATCAAGGTGAAATAATTCCCATGGGTACTTCGCTTTCATCTGAAAAGCGTGTTGCGTTTACACAAAAAGAACCAATTGGCGTTGTTGTTGCTGTAAGCGCGTTTAATCACCCATTAAATTTAATCGTTCATCAAGTTGCAGCAGCAGTCGCGGCTGGTTGTCCAGTAATTGTAAAACCAGCGGGCGATACTCCGCTTTCATGCTTTAATTTTGTAAGAATCCTCTGGCAAGCAGGATTGCCGCCAGAATGGTGCCAAGCTTGCGTCACGATTAGTAATGAAGTGACTGAAAAATTAGTGACTGATTCGCGACTTGGTTTTTTTAGCTTTATTGGTAGCGCACGTATTGGTTGGATGTTGCGATCTAAATTAGCGCCGGGTGTGCGTTGTGCGCTAGAACATGGCGGTGCGGCACCGGTTATGGTTGCGCAAGATGCTAATTTAGATTTGGCGATTCCTAAACTAGGAAAAGGCGGGTTTTATCATGCTGGCCAAGTGTGTGTATCAGTGCAGCGTGTGTTTGCACATCAAAGCATTTTTGATTCGATTGTAAATAACTTGTCCCAGTATGCACAAAGCCAGAAGATTGGAGATCCTACATTAGCAGATACTGATGTGGGCCCATTGATTCGTGAAAATGAATTACAACGAATCGATAGTTGGGTAAAAGAAGCGGTAAATGAAAATGCACAATGTGTTACAGGTGGTAATGCAATTAGTGAATCTTGTTTTGAATGTACGGTGTTAGCAGAACCGTCACTTGAAAGTAAAGTCAGTAAGGCTGAAATTTTTGGCCCTGTAGTTTGTGTTTACAAATATGCTGAAATAGATCAAGCATTAGAGATAGCAAACTCATTACCGTTTTCATTTCAAGCTGCTGTATTCACAAAAGATATTGATACAGCAATGTATGTTTATAAAAATATTGATGCATCTGCAGTAATGCTTAATGACCATAGCGCATTTCGTGTAGATGGCATGCCATTTGCGGGCTTGAAACAATCTGGACTAGGGGTTGGCGGCATTCCTTACACAATTGAAGATATGCAAGTAGATAAAATGCTTGTAATGAATTCACCTAAACTATAAAAAATGCCTGATTCAATAAATCAGGAAAATAATACATCAGGCTTTGATGTATTGTTTAACCCATCGTTGAACAAAGGCACAGCCTTTACTGAAGCTGAGCGCAAAAAATATAAATTACGCGGCTTGTTACCTCCGGGAATATCAGATCCGGATGTTCAATTAAATCGTGCACTGCAAAACATGCGGCGTAAACATTATGACATTGAGAAATATATATTTTTATCAGCATTACAAAGTCGAAATGAAAGACTGTATTACCGTCTTGTTTTAGAAAATATAGAAGAGGTTATGCCGTTAATTTACACGCCTACGGTTGGTGAGGCGTGCAAAGAATTTGCGCATATTTTTCGTCAACCCAAAGGAATCTACATAACAGCAGAGGATAGTGGTGATGTGGCACAGATACTGAGCAACTGGCCAGAAGAAGATGTGCGTGTAATCGTAGTCACTGATGGTGAGAGGATATTGGGTCTGGGTGATTTGGGTGCAAATGGTATGGGAATTCCAATTGGCAAGCTCGCCCTATATGTAGCATGTGCAGGGATTCATCCAAAGCAATGTTTACCTGTCATGATTGACGTGGGTACGAATAACCAAAAGTTATTAGATGATCCATTGTATTTGGGTTTGCGGCATAAAAGGATCCAGGGGCAAAAATATGATGATCTAATAAATGAGTTTATTCAATCTGTTCAAGTTGCATATCCAAAAGCCCTAATACAATTTGAAGACTTTCTCACTCCAAATGCGTATCGGTTACTAAATAAGTATCGAAATCAAGTGTTGTGCTTTAACGATGATATACAAGGCACAGCAGGTGTCGCATTAGCAGGTGTTTATGCCTCTACACGAATTTCAGGCATAGATTTCAAAGATTTGAGAATCATGTTTCTCGGTGCAGGTTCCGCTGCTACAGGCAT
>JBCCEI010000163.1:0-3041 GCA_039030355.1 Pseudomonadota bacterium
CGGGGCGCCGCTACAACCAAAATACCGATGAGGACTATAATAATAGTATAGAACTGCAACTAGTACTCAAGGGGCTGGGACAAATTGGCTCGCCAATTGGTGAATTATTGGAGCGTGGTATTAGGGGCTATGATGCACGAGATGATGAGTATTTTTAATCATGAGAAGATCAATGAAACAACATTTGCATAAAACTTCGACACAAATTTTTTTCCTACTACTGATCACTTCTTTATTACTTTCATTTGCAATGAGAGCAAATGCAAAACTGCTAGATCGTATTGTTGCTGTTGTTGAGAGCGATGTCATTATGGAAAGTGAGTTACGTCAGCGTTTAGCAGTCCTTGTAAAACAGTTTGAAGGCAATCCAGAAGCTCTGCCACCACAAGAAGTTTTAGTAGATCAAATTTTACAACGTTTGATCATTGAACGCTTGCAGCTACAGCTAGCGGAACAAAGAGGTATTCAAATAGATGACCTAAGTTTAGATCAAGCAATGCGTAATTTAGCCAAACGCAATCGCATGACGCTGGAACAATTTCGCCAGACGCTTGTACGTCAAGGATTGGATTATGTTGCTTATCGAGATCAAGTGCGTAACGAGATGGCCCTGGAGCAACTACGTCGCCGTACCATTGGCAACGAAGTACAAGTATCAGAAAGTGAAATCGAAGAGCTCGTTAAGAAATCCAATACCGATTTACTGAAAAAGGAATATGAGTATCATATTGCGCATATTTTAATTGCTGTGCCTGAAAGTCCGAAGCCAGGACAAATTGAAAAATCACAACATCGTGCTGCTCTAGTATTTGATCGCGCAAAAGCAGGTAATGATTTTACCAAACTGGCAATTGCAGCTTCTGATGCTCAAGATGCATTAGAGGGTGGTGATTTGGGCTGGCGAAACAAAGCACAACTGCCAAAAGTGTTTCTCGAGCAAATCGAAGGCATGCAGGAAGGCGACGTCAGCCGAATTGGTAAAAGTCCTGCAGGATTTCATATCTTTAAAGTTCTTAACCGACGTGCAATTGAAAACACGATGGTCGACCAAGTTTTAGCGCGACACATTCTTGTTCGTACAAATGCGCTGTTAAACGATGAAGCAGCGGAAAGAAAACTTAAAGAATTAAAATCTAGAATTGAACGCGGTGACGATTTTGGTGAGCTTGCAAAAGCTCATTCGGACGACACAGGTAGTGCAGTAAATGGTGGCGAAATGGATTGGTCTGTTTCAAGTAACTTTGTGCCTAAATTTAAAGAAATTGTTGATGAACTTGAACCTAACGTTATTTGTGAACCTTTTCAAAGCCGGTTTGGTTGGCATATCGTAGAAGTACTTGATAAACGTAAACACGATAATTCTCAAGAAGCTATGCGAGCGCAAGCACGCGAAATTATACGCCAACGAAAAATTGAAGAAGAAACTGAATTATGGCTGCGCCAACTACGTGATGAGAGTTACATCGAGAATCGTCTGCACACCTCAAATTAGCGTGGCATCTTTGCCTTGTCACTTTGCCTCCACCAATCATGTCAAAAAGTATCTGCATCGCAATTACGCCTGGTGAACCTGCGGGCATTGGGCCAGAGCTGACGCTTAAACTTGCAAACCAAAAACTGGACTATGAAATTGTAGCAATAGCAAACAAACATATGCTGCAAACTCAAGCCAAGCAATTAAATTTAGACATACGACTAGACACATTTGAATCTGTAGATAATCACAGTCAGCACCAAGCTGGAAGATTAAAAGTTATTGATATTGAAATGCCAAAAGAGGCTAAGCTTGGTAATTTAGATACAGCTAATTCACACTACGTCATAGAAACTCTCAAGCGTGCAGTAAGTTTAGTACAGAACAACACGCTACAGGCACTTACTACTGGACCGGTACAGAAAAGTATAATTAATGATGCCGGTATTACTTTTTCGGGGCACACAGAGTTCATTGCTAACATCACAGGCGGATATCCAGTCATGTTATTAGCAAATGAACACTTGGACTCAAAAACAAATAATTGCTTACGTGTTGCCTTAATCACTACACATTTACCCATCAGCCAAGTTGCAGAACATATTAATACTGAAATAATTGAAAAAGTCGTTACAATTTTGCACAACGATTTATGTAATCGATTTGGTATTGAAGATCCAAGCATTTCGGTCTGCGGTCTCAACCCACATGCAGGCGAAAGTGGCCATCTTGGGCAAGAGGAAAGTGAAATAATTATTCCAGCGCTCGAAAAATTACGTAAACAAGGTCTAAATATTGAAGGCCCCTTGCCTGCAGATACTGCATTCACGCAACATCGTCTCATGGGGAAAGATGCAGTTGTCGCGATGTACCATGACCAAGGCTTGCCAGTGATTAAGCACAAGGGGTTTGGACAAGTAGTCAATGTTACCCTCGGTTTACCCATTATTCGTACTTCAGTGGATCATGGCACTGCATTAGATTTAGCCGGAAAAGGAGTTGCTGATGAGAGCAGCCTGATAACTGCTAGTAATTTAGCAGCAACGCTTTGTAGAAAATCTATTTCGTGATCAAATAGCTCGACAAATAAGCAGGAAAATATATGCCAAAACTTACTTTTCAAGCATTCGAAGCATGGAACAATCATGACCCACACATGGTGCTAACGACTTGCGACGAAAATAACCAACCCAATGCGATTTGGATTTTGTGTGCAAAATTAGTTAATGATGAACAATTTGTCATCGCTAATAATGCCATGAGCAAAACGCTGAAAAACATTAAAAATGGAAGTAAAGGCACACTCTTATATATCGCACCCGAAAGAGAAGCCTATCAAGTAAAAGGCTCGTTAGAATATCATGACGAAGGTCAAGTCTATACTGATATGAAGTCCTGGTTAGATCCAAAATTTCCAGGCAAAGGTGCAGTAGTTTTAAATATTGAAGAAATTTATTATGGCTCAGAGAAAGTTGTTTAATTCTTTATTATGAAAATAAAATCTCATAAATTAATTACAATTACGTTAGCTCTAATTTTATATCCATTAAAACTTAGTGCGGAAAAC
>JBCCEI010000164.1:0-3004 GCA_039030355.1 Pseudomonadota bacterium
TACACTAAACTTTGGCATCGTGTCTGAGTACACCTTGCACTACAGTCGGCATGACGGGAATGTACGCGGAATTAATTTACCGAATGTTCAAAGTGTATATAACACAGGCTCATTGTTTGATCGCTTCTGGACTAATAATCCGTAGTTAAATTAGTGTCTAAAATAAAAACGCCGCGATTGCGGCGTTTTTTTGAACGTTACATTCTCAAAAAACAATTATAATTCCTAATTATACTTTTTTGCATATTCCTCATATGAGCCATGAAAACCCATATGCTCTTTTGTGTTAAATGGTTCAGATGATTCTTTATTGATGGGTGTTTGTTGGTCTCCTCCAAATTTAGTTAAATAACCATCGATATCACCATGGTAAGCTTCATGAGAATTGTTATGAGCAATAGCTTGTCCACTTGCTTGTGTTTGATATTCATCCATGCTCATCGAGGTTGCGCCATGATTTTGTGTATTAGTGTTCTGCACAACCATTTTAGTTTGTTGATTACTTTTAGGGGTAGGCGAGCTTCCAGTTAAGTATTCATCGATGCTCCCAGAAAAGCCTTGATGATGTGTAACATTCGCTTCTAGTTGCTGACTGCGCTCATGACTTGATTGAGCTAGGTAGTCTTTCAAGCTCATGGAAGTAGAGGCATTACTGCTGGAGCTTGTTGACGCTGATTTCCCTGCATGCTCATTAACTTTCTGTTTTGCATCTGCAGCATTGCCACCATGTTCCTTGGTACTGTGTTCTTCTTCAGCAGCATTTCCTGCATGTTCATTTTTAGCATGCTGTTGATCAGCTGACTTGCCTGCATGTTCTTTACTGGCAGATCCACTTTCTTGCATCATCTTTCTTCGATCGTCAATGTAAAATCCTGCCATGATTCCAAAGATGAAAACCGCAAGTACGGGCCATAGTACTTTTTCGGATAATACTGCCATGCTGAACCTCGTTATGGTGTTGATCAGGTTTGTATACACCTGATTCGTTACTTTTTAAGTAGAATAGTTTGATTAAATTTTAAATCAAATAGGCCGCCTTTTGATAGCGAGAATTGATAAATTTCTGTGACAAATTCATCCCATTATTTTTAAGCATGCAAAACATCATACATATTGATATGGATGCTTATTTTGCTGCGGTAGAACAGCGCGATTTTCCTCAATACCGCAATAAACCCGTGGTTGTTGGAGGCGATCCCGAAAAACGCGGTGTAGTGGCTACTTGTAGTTATGAAGCTCGTAAATTCGGAATTCATTCTGCAATGCCATGTGCGCATGCTATGCGTTTATGTCCAAATGCGATTTTTCTGCGACCGCGCTTTGAAGTTTATCGACAAATTTCGCAACAAATTCAAGACATCATGTTTAGTTATACAGATTTTGTGGAACCATTATCTCTTGATGAAGCTTATTTGGATGTAAATGATTGTAAGCGTAGCTTTGGTTCGCCCACATTGGTTGCAAAAGCAATTAAGAAAGAAATTACTCAAGCTACAGGTTTAACTGCATCGGCTGGTGTTTCCTACAACAAGTTTCTCGCCAAAATTGCATCAGATATGGACAAACCAAATGGCCTTACTTTAATTACCGAAAAACAGGGCCCCGATTTTGTAAGAGCATTACCAATTGGTAAGTTTTATGGTGTAGGTCCGGCAACCGAAACAAAAATGCATAACCTTGGTATATATAGCGGTGAAGACTTACTCGCATGGTCATTGGAAGAGTTAAAACCGGTTTTTGGCAAAGTGAGTGAATATTATTATCTTGCTGCACGTGCAATCGATCATCGTAAAGTCGTTAGTCATAGGGAACGTAAGTCAATAGGTTCCGAAAAAACCTACAGTGAAGATGTGAGTGATTATGAGGAAATGCTTTCCAGGCTGAAATCTCTCGCAGATGAAGTTTGGTATGAGATGCAAATAAAAAAACTAACCGCACGAACAATTACTGTGAAGGTTAAATTCGACAATTTTGTTCAAGTTACGCGTGCAGTGACCTTAAGTAACATAATTACCAAAATTGAAGATATAAATGGGCAGCTTGACGATTTATTAAGCAAAGCCGAAGTCAATGGCAGGCGAGTGCGATTGTTAGGTGTATCGGTATCTAAGTTGAGTGTCGTTACTGCATCGAATGACGAGCAACTCACTCTGTTATAACGCATAATCCGTTCAATTTTCGGGCGATCAAAAATTGATGGTTAAAACCATATATATAGTATGTTTATAGCTAATTACACCAATACGAGCTTCCGCCTCTGTATAATGTAGTCCCAATATTGTAGACAATGAGGCCTTGTAGTAATGTTTACGCAAGGAAGTGACTCTTATATATATGGTCATTATCAACATGCTCACTTGTCATAACACCAAAGTAGTGGACCTAAATAATGGGTCAGAGAGTGGAGGATTCTCAACATGCAAACTGACAAAATTAAAGCGCCCGAAGGGCATTCTATTCATCATGTAACGTGTCCGCACGATTGTCCGGATTCGTGTTCAATGTTGGTGACACGAGATGATTCCACTGGGAAAGCCGTACGTGTGCAAGGTGATCCTACCCATCCAATAACACGTGGTTACTTATGCAACAAAGTAAATCATTACCTTGATTTGGTTTATAACGATAACCGCGTGATGTACCCGCATAAACGTGTTGGTCCAAAAGGTCCAGGCGCAAAATTTGAGCGCATCACATGGGATGAGGCACTCGATGCGATCACTGATAACTTCAAAAATGTAATCAGTGAATACGGAAGTGCTGCAGTACAACCTTATTCGTATTCCGGCACCATGGGTATGGTGGGTTACTGGACCATGGATTATCGCTTCTGGAATAAGATGCAAGCTGCTGGTTTAGTTCAGTCAATTTGTATTTATGCTGCCATGTGGGCCGATTTACATACCTATGGTTTAGCACATCCAAACATGTCGGTACATGAAGCGGCCCAGGAAGCGGATTTAATGATTCTTTGGGGTGCGAACTTAGTCAGTACTGGCGTGCA
>JBCCEI010000165.1:0-2919 GCA_039030355.1 Pseudomonadota bacterium
AAGTATTAACCAGCGAAAGGCAATGGGTTAAAGTATCTTTTACCCGCTTCCATCTTGAGAATTTCGCCCAGCAATTGCTCATAATCTTTTTCATTATTTATAAAATCGATATCACTTGCATTAACAATCAAACAGGGTGCATCGTCATAGTCATAAAAAAACTTTGCATAGGCCTCATTAAGTTGCTCTAAATAAGCCGTTTCAATTAGTCGTTCATAACCGCGCCCACGCTTACGAATACGTTGAATTAAAGTTTCTACCGGTGCCTGCAAATAAACAATAAGATCAGGTTTAGGTGCATCGATCGTTAAGTGCGAATAAACCTGCTCATACAATTCATATTCGCTTGCATTCAAGGTGACTTGTGCAAATAAACGATCTTTCTCAATCAAAAAATCGGCGACACGAACGGGTGAAAATATATCGGCTTGTTTGAATTCTTGTAATTGCTTTGTGCGTTGCAACAAAAAGTGTAGTTGTGTAGATAACGCAGCTTCACGTGGGTTTTGATAAAACCGTTCCAAGAACGGATTATCCTCCACTTGCTCCAACAATAAGGTTGAACCAAATTCGTCGGATAATCGTTGCGCCAAGCTTGTTTTACCAACACCTATTGGGCCTTCGACAACAATATATTTTAAATTGTGGTTATTCACGTTATTCAATTCGTTCTAGTTTATAGCTTGGCAGCTGTTCTATCAGATCCACCAGCGCACCTTTACCTGGAATGATGAGGTCCCCTTGCAGCTCTTGTAAAGGAATTAGTACAAATTCTCGCTCTGCAACGCCGTAATGTGGAATATGCAACAGTTTCGTATCTATTTGCATATCACCAAACAGAATAATATCTAAATCCAGCGTTCTTGGCCCCCATCTTTCTGACTTGCGAGCGCGCTGATGTACCTGCTCTATTTTTTGTAATTCTAGCAATAATTCTTGTGCTGTAAGTTGTGTAGCAATTTTCGCCACGGCATTAATGAAGTCAGGCTGGTCCGAAGGACCCATAGGCTTACTAAGATACATACTAGAAGCCTTCACCAACTTAGTCTGCTGAATTTCGTCAAGCTCTTGCAAGGCTTGAGAGACTTGATTAATGGGATCGGAAAGATTGCTTCCCAATCCTATATAGGCATCAACATTGGACATGTAAGTAGAAATTTTCTAGTGGTAGGTTTTTCTATTAGGACGATTTGTAGCGGCCTTCGCATGCTTTGATGAGCGCACCATTTTCCTACGCGTAGTTTCATCCACATCTTGAAAGACAGTCCACCATTCGCATAGTTCATCCACTGGCTCGCCGGCACTGGCGCGCAAACACAAAAAGTCATAAGCCGCACGAAAGCGATCATGCTCAAACAACTTATACACTTGCTTACCTCGACGACGATAAAACCGATATTGCAAATTCCAGATATCACGCATTGGATAAGAAAAACGTTTTGGAATGGATGTGTAGGGTAATTGCAAAAGTATGGTGTCTTTTACCGATGCCTCATGTGCCGTGCGTGGCGATAGCCCATCCAATTCTAATTGTTTACTTAAACTACGCATCGGTCCCCATAAAAATACTGCGTATAAAAAAGCAGGTGTGACGGACTTACCTGAATTAATGCGTTGATCAGTATTCTCTAATGCCAAGTGCACAAGGTTTGTAAAGTTTTTCGTTTCTTTTGTGCGCTCCTCCTGAAAAACATTTTCTGTTAAAGGAAACATATGACGGAACAAATCATACTTACTTAAAGCCTGAAACGTATCCAGTGCAAATCCGCCATGGAACAGCTTAATCATTTCATCAAACAAACGTGCTGAGGGCACTTCAGATAATAAACAACCTAAACGAAATATCGCATCTTGTGCACTCGATTCAATTTCAAAGCTTAATTTTGTTGCCAAACGCACGGCACGCAACATTCGCACGGGATCTTCACGAAAGCGCAGATCAGGATCACCAATTACTCGCAATAATTTTGCATCAACATCCTGCAAGCCATTGATTAAATCTAATAGTTTATTTTTCTCAGAATCATAAAAAAGTGCATTTACAGTAAAGTCGCGACGAAATGCATCTTCTTCCAAACTACCGAACGTATTATCTGCAAGAATACGACCGTCTTTATTCTTACTAGCCGTGCTTGCAGCACGGAAAGTGGCAACCTCAACATAACCCCCTTCGAAATAAACATGCACAATTCGAAAACGTCTACCGATAATACGACTATGTTCAAATAACCCTCGTACATCCTCAGGGGTCGCGTCGGTGGCGATATCGAAATCTTTGGGGCTCAAGCCCAGCAAGATATCGCGCACCCCACCGCCGACAATATAGGCCTGAAAACCAGCATGATGAAGTTGAGAAATTACATTAAGTGCACCCTCACAAATAAGCTTAGTGTCAATTTTATGTTCAACAAAAGCATGCTCAAGGCGCTTTGGTTGATGTTGTTTAGGGTCTTTCTTCATTGACGAGTTAAGTTATGTTTCTATCTAAATTATCAGTAAATTCGTTAAGTTATCATAACATCTAAAAGTACTTTCATTGATTTTCATGCATAAAAATCTCTAAAAGTGGCATCGAATACCATGCATATTAAGCACCAAATTTCGCATTCATTCTTTAAAAAATGAGCAAAATTTACTTGCCATAATAAACAATAAAAATTAAAAAGCTTCATACCAACTTAACAAGCATCATGATAAAATTAGTGCCTAGAAACCAAACATCTAGTCTTAGAGGTATGTCGATGACACAACTTGTTGAGAGCGTAAGTCAACCGATCTTTGAGGAGCAACGAGTTTCTCCAGTAACTTTACTCGCAATTTGGCTATTCCTAGGTTTAGTAACCTATGGTTTTGCCATGTTTAAAATTTGGGCACCACTTATTTCGCCATCATTTTTGATTGCGGCATAAAGTATTCGTA
>JBCCEI010000166.1:0-2886 GCA_039030355.1 Pseudomonadota bacterium
AAAATACAAATTTATTAATATTGATTCATCGCTATTCAAAAGCTATACATCTGGTCCTGACCTAAAAGCAACAATTTTTCAAAAACTAGTTTAAATCGCTATAGATAATATGTGCGTTTCGCTATAATCGCGCGCTTTCTCTCATTTTAACATCCCAACTTGACCATATTTCTGTGAGCGAACATCAACAACAAACCGCTAGGCGACGAACATTTGCCATCATTTCGCACCCCGATGCGGGTAAAACGACCATTACTGAAAAACTGTTACTTTTTAGTGGTGCAATACAATTAGCTGGCTCTGTGAAAGGCCGCAAAGCGGCTCGTCACGCGACATCGGACTGGATGGAGATGGAGCAACAACGTGGAATTTCAATTACGAGTTCCGTTATGCAATTTGATTACAAAGATCGAATTGTCAATCTATTGGACACCCCTGGCCATGCAGATTTCTCAGAAGATACTTATCGAACGCTTACAGCGGTCGATTCTGCATTAATGGTGATAGACAATGCAAAAGGTGTTGAGGAACGAACAATAAAACTAATGGAAGTTTGCCGATTACGCGATACACCCATCATTACTTTTATAAATAAGTTAGATCGAGATGGGCGAGAGCCGATCGAATTATTAGATGAGGTTGAAAGTGTATTGAAAATTAAATGTGCACCGATTACTTGGCCTATAGGGATGGGAAAATTATTCAAAGGCGTGTTTCATTTACTAAACAATTCCGTGCATCTGTATAATCCTAATCATCAAGGAAAAATTCAACAAGGTGAAATCGTTGAAGGTTTAGACAATCCTAGGTTAGATGAATTAATTGGAGATCAAGCTCAAGAACTACGTGATGAAATAGAACTTGTTCAGGGTGCGAGTCATGAATTTGATCATCATGCGTACTTAAAAGGTGAGATGACACCGGTATTTTTTGGTTCTGCGATTAACAATTTTGGTGTTGCAGAATTATTAGATAAGTTTGTTGATTACGCTCCATCTCCACAAGCTAGGGAAGTTAATGTTTCTGATACAGAAACTAGAGAGTTATCTGCAAATGAGGAAAAGTTCTCAGGTTTTGTATTTAAGATTCAAGCAAATATGGATCCTAATCATCGTGATCGCTTAGCGTTCATGCGTGTATGCTCTGGCAGTTTTCAAAAAGGCATGAAACTTAAGCATGTGCGTCTTGATCGAGATGTAAAAATCAGTGATGCATTAACGTTTATTGCTAAAGATCGTGAGCATGTGGACCGTGCTTACCCTGGCGATATCATTGGTTTGCATAACCACGGTACAATACGTATTGGTGATGCGTTTACGCAGGGTGAAAAATTAGCATTTACAGGGATCCCTAATTTTGCACCGGAATTGTTTCGCCGTGCACAACTCAAAGATCCATTAAAAATGAAGGCCTTATTAAAAGGTTTAATTCAACTTTGTGAAGAAGGTGCGACACAACTGTTTCGACCAGTAATTAACAATGATCTAATCTTGGGTGCTGTGGGCGTGCTGCAGTTTGAAGTGGTTCAGCATCGCCTCAAGCATGAGTACAATGTTGAATGTAAGTTTGAGGCAGTAAATGTACAAACTGCTCGTTGGATTGACTGCGAAGATGAAAAAATATTGACAAAATTTAAAAATAAAGCTGAATCTAATTTAGCATTAGATCATGGAGAAGAGTTGGTTTATATCGCACCCACACGCGTTAATCTACAAATGGCAATGGAAAAATTTCCTGAAGTTGATTTTCGTGCTACACGTGAGCACAGTTCAATGCAAGAAAACTAGACTTGAGCGTGGGTAAATCGCAAAAAGATCAGATATACGCACATAAACAGGACAAAGTTGAGAGCTTTGTTTTTGACGAAAAAGTTGCGAGTGTTTTTAGCGATATGATACAGCGTTCCGTGCCTGGTTATATTTTATTGAATCAGTTACTCCCGGTTGTTGCTAAGCAATTCATACAGAGTAATTCTAATATTTATGATTTAGGCTGTTCTTTGGGCGAGGCATCAATTTCATTGGCAAGATCTATAGTGTCAAGCGATGTCAAAATCATTGCTATAGATAATTCAAGGGCAATGATTAATCATTTGGATGAGTTACTTGCAGAATTAAAATTGAATCACCTCATTGAAACAAAATGTAAGGATATCTTGAACGTAGAAATTACTGATTCATCGTTTGTTGTCCTAAATTATACATTGCAGTTTATTGATAAAACTAAGCGCGAAGGCTTGCTCAATACCATATATAAAGGGTTGCAACATGGTGGAGCGTTATTACTATCAGAAAAAATTACTCATGATGATGCTAACGAGGATAAGTTGATGGAGCAGTTGCATGAGAACTATAAACGAAAGAATGATTATAGTGATCTGGAGATCAGTCAAAAACGTGAAGCGTTGGACAATGTGTTAATACGTGAAACACATGATCAACACTTGCACCGTTTACAAAACATAGGTTTTACTAAAATCTCAATTCTATGCAAATATCTAAACTTTGTGACTTATTTAGCCATTAAAGAATAATCATCAAATATGAGTGTGCCCGATCATGAAAAATTAATCACTGCGCTAGATAACAGTTATTTAAAAAAGATACGCTGTGAGGTAATTGGTTTACTAGATGAAAAATATACTAATCCAAGGCATGGCCATTTTGAGGAATGGAAAAGTATATTTGAATCGCTTACACCTCATAAAGCTTCATTTACTGATTTTAATCAAGATGCCGTAGTCATTGGAGCAGCCTCTGACATATCACACCATCGCCTCGTCGACGGCGGCTCTGGTGTCGCCGTCGACGGTGGCGGTGAGCGTCACGGATCGCCCGTCAGCGAGTGGCTGGAGCTCGGCCGCCACGGCCCTGGCGAGGTCGGCGA
>JBCCEI010000167.1:0-2850 GCA_039030355.1 Pseudomonadota bacterium
GAATGCGACGCATGCGTGCCGATGAATTCTCACGTGAACTACAACGTGAACATCGCATTCATGTCACTGATTTAATCTATCCAGTGTTTGTGATGGAAGGCCAAAGCCAACGTGAAACTGTCCCTTCCATGCCGGGGATAGAGAGAATGAGTGTGGATGAGCTGGTGAAAGAAGCCAAAGAGATTCACTCTTTAGGTATTCCATCGATGGCGTTATTTCCTGTCGTGCCTGCTGAGAAAAAATCAGACCTTGCAGAAGAAGCCATTAATGCAGATGGCTTGGCACAACGCGCGATTGCTGAATTAAAAAATGTAGTACCCGAGTTGGGTGTAATTAGTGATGTCGCCTTGGATCCGTTTACCACACATGGGCAAGACGGGCTCATTGATGACAAAGGTTATGTGCTGAATGATGAAACCGTAGACGTCCTTACCAAACAAGCATTGTCACATGCAGAAGCCGGTGCCGACATTGTTGCACCCTCGGATATGATGGATGGACGCGTAGGTGAAATTCGTAGTGTGCTGGAAAGTAACGATTTCCGTAACACGAAAATACTCGCATACTCGGCCAAATACGCCTCAAGTTTTTATGGCCCGTTTCGTGATGCTGTGGGTTCTGCTGCGAACCTGGGTGGCGGCAATAAATATACGTATCAAATGGATCCAGCCAATTCAGATGAAGCGCTACATGAAGTCGCATTAGATGTTAGCGAAGGTGCGGACATGGTGATGGTTAAACCCGGCATGCCATATTTAGACATTGTGCGTAGGGTAAAAGAAGAATTCAAAATGCCTACATTTGTTTATCAAGTCAGTGGTGAATTCAGCATGTTAAAAGCCGCCGCCAATAATGGTTGGTTAGACGAAAAAGATTGCGTAATGGAGGCGCTGCTTTGTATTAAACGGGCAGGTGCAGATGCGATTCTTACTTACTATGCAAAAGACGTTGCCACTTGGTTAAATGAGTGAGCAAAAAAAAGACCGATACGCAGTGATCGGCAACCCTATCGAACATAGCAAATCACCTGACATTCATTTGTTGTTTGCAGATCAAACCGGTGAGGTGCTGAGCTATGAAAAAATATTCGCTGAAGAGAATACCTTCATTCAAGTAGTGAATGAGTTTTTTAGTTTTGATGGTAAAGGTTTAAATGTAACTGTACCTTTTAAAAATGAAGCTTACGATTTCGTAGATGAACTTAGTGAGTATGCACAGCATGCCAAAGCGGTTAATACGATTTATAAAAATGGGAATGGAAAATTTGTTGGCGCTAATACTGATGGAATTGGTTTGCTACGTGATTTAAAAAAGACATTGCGTTTACAATTATCTGATAAAAAAATTCTGATTGTTGGAGCTGGAGGTGCTACACAAGGAATTGTAGAACCGTTAGTGAATGAAAACCCCTCCGAATTATTGATTGCCAATAGAACAACTAGTAAAGCTGAAGCTATAGTAGATCAGTTTGGGTTTATTGGCAGCATAAATTCATGCGCGCTAAGCGCAATTCCTGATAGAGAATTTGATTTAGTTATAAATGCCACCTCTGCTGGTTTGCAAGGAGACAATGTTGAATTGCCTAATGATATTATTGGGCCCAACACTAATTGTTATGATTTGTTATACAGTGATCAAGACACACCTTTTATGAAGTGGGCAAAATCCAAAAATGCAAAACATGTGGTCGATGGTTTTGGAATGTTGTTAGAACAAGCAGCAGAAGCATTTTATTTATGGCGTGGTAAACGTCCGGATACGGGAATGGCATATCATTATTTTCGTCCGGAACTCGCACGCAAACCTAGCTTATAAACAATTTATAATTCAATACTGTTATACCAAAGTATATAAATAGCAAATGATTCAACCTTTGCAAAAGCCATCGCTTGATACACAACGATTAGGTTTATATGCAAAACTAGTGCGGTTGAACAAGCCTATTGGTATTTTACTTTTATTATGGCCTACTCTTTGGGCCTTATTTGTCGCTGCTGATGGCATACCCGACATTACAGTGCTTGTCGTATTTATAATTGGTGTTGTACTAACCCGCTCTTCGGGTTGCGCAATTAATGACTATGCAGACCGAAAAATAGATCGATTTGTTGGGCGCACACGTGATCGACCACTGGCAGCCGGTTTAATTCATCCCAAGGAAGCATTAATGGTTTCAGCGATACTGGCTAGTATTGCTCTTTTTATGGCGTTAGTTTTTTTAAACAAACTCACCATCATGTTTGCCTTAGGTGCAGCATTCTTAGCAGCAAGCTATCCATTCATGAAGCGCTTTCATTTCTTACCTCAGGTTCATCTAGGTATTGCCTTTGCCTTTTCAATTCCCATGGCTTTTACCGCCATCACGAATACTTTCCCACCGCCGGTTGCATGGCTAATGTTTACTGCTGCAGTCATTTGGACAACAGCTTATGACACGTTATATGCGATGGTAGATCGTGAAGATGACATTAAGATCGGCGTAAAGTCTACCGCGATTTTATTTGGCAATATGGATAAAGCAGCAGTGGGTATGTTGCAAATCTTAGTCATTCTTTGCCTAGTGTTAGTGGGAATACGCGCTGAATTAGGGTGGGTATACTATGTTGGTCTTACGGTAGCCAGTTTGTGTTTTATTTATCAACAATTACTCATAAAACATCGCTTGCCAGACCGCTGCTTTGAGGCTTTTTTGAATAACAATTATTTTGGCATGTTGGTATTTTTAGGAATTTTCACGCATTATCTAATCAGTAAATAACTTGACTGGTTCATAGTCGAGTTTAATTATGATTAACCATATGGTAGGGATTAGGCAAATAGAGCATAATTATTCTTCTACATTGGAAGTAA
>JBCCEI010000168.1:0-2828 GCA_039030355.1 Pseudomonadota bacterium
ATTGACTGTCGGAGAGCGTCAGCCCTGCAGTTATTGCGATCAAAAAGAGTAATAGGTGCAAAATGAGACGGGTACTCGAAAATCGAGAAATTTTCCATGACTATGGGGAAGGTTCATGGGCAAAAATTTAACTTTACCTAAAAAATTTAGAAAACTTAGTGATAGTAATGCCTTAGGTAATTTGTTAAAACTATATAAAGTAGATAAATGAGCGTTAAGTCGGCAGAAATATGCGCGATGAGCGCACTATTAAATTGTTATATTTCAAATGGAGTCTTTAAGTGAGTCAGCAGGAATTACACGATTTAATTATTTATCAAGATAGGTATTTTGAGATATTAACGGAGTTTTTCCTCTGCGTTACAGGCTGTTTGCCACGTGATTTTTCTCCATTGGAGAGCTTCTCTGACTCAATTCAAGGAATCGCATCTGTTTTAAGAGAGAACCCTAAAAGAGCTGAAAAGTCTATGATGGCTTTTTCAAGTCTCGAAAAAAATCTTAAGAAATTATATTCAGAAGAAGGTGGTAAAGCTTTTAGTGCAGCCAAGAAATTAGATGCATGTAAATTGAACTTGGGAGGGAGTAGTCGCTTTTTACAAACACAGTTAAATGCTACACGTAAATCACTTCTCTATTCCGATACAGTTTTAATTCCAGACCCTGTCATGCCGTGGTTAGAAAAAAAACGTGATGAAGAAAAGTTTAATCATGTCATACCCCTTCAAATGGCTTTTTTCATATTGCATTTGTCTGACATTAAAGGTGACGAGTTTGATCTACCGCCATTTATTGTATTTCCAAGCTTTGAAAAATCACTTGAAGAACACGATCAGCAAACGCAAGAAAATAGTGTTCAACTTATCACCGATGTGTTTTCACATTATGTCGATTCAGGTATAGCGCACCCGCAAGATATAATGGAGTTCGCTACAAATCACCCCGACCAATACTTTCAAAAGATAGAAGAGGCAAGACTTTTTGTTTCACCAGGTTCTGAGCCAGGGGAGTCTGTGAAAGTAGAATTAGAAAATTACAAAGCTGAAATGAGGCAGTGGAGGTCAGAAGATTGGTGTAATGAGTTGTTTTCGAATGGTGATGCAAGTGTTGTAACTAATGCGATCTTTGAACGTATTATGCCAAATTATCATTTACTAGAAAATGCAGATGAACTTAGGAGTCATCCATTTCTGTGTGTTAATGCGCAGGCGCATTATTACCAGCTTATTGCAAATATGAAGAATGCATCTGCTGGTGAAGTTGCGTCATTTGACCCATCTACATCAGCAATTTTACAGTCTCTTACATCTAAAAGACTTGATTATTTAGCTAATATTGAAGACTCGCAACTTGTGGCATTGAGAAAGACAGATGAAAATATTGAGTTTAGAAGAGAGTTAAGAGATTTAGTTAACAGCTTACCTAATACCAAGGTCGAAGATTTAGGGTATGTTGCTGCTGAAGTGTACTCCCATATTGAAAGAGCAATATCGAAACATGAGAAGCAAGTTTCATTATTTAATGATAAATATCAAGCAAAGCATAAATACACAGCTTTAATTGCTGGTGGTACATTAGGTGTAACTATGTTTCCCGTTTTAGCTCCTTTCTTAGGTGCGTTACTTCCCCTTGGTGCGGCTGCAGCTACAGGTAAGTATGTTTCAGATAAACTTGATGAAAAAGCTGAAATTGGACAATTTTCTCACTCCATGATGGGAGTAATTTCGCGAGCAAAAGGGAAGTGAAATATAACAAGACGCTGCTACGGAAAATTTACTCGCTGGCGCTCCTAAATTTCCGCAGAGCGCGGCGTTAGTTTTCAATGGAGAGTAGATGAACATTTTAAGTAAATTAGTCATTGTCAGTATTGTATTACTCATTACTGGGTGCGCTAGTATTTTAGGTGTCACTGGTGCGGATACTGGAAAAAGAATTAACGATGACTGGGTTGCATATAACGTCACTCATCCGGGGCTTACAATTAAAATTATTGTACCTTATGCTCCCGATTTAATGCCAATATCTACGGTTGGTAAATCATCACCTTCGCCGTTGAGACATACTATTATATTTGGAACCAAATCAAATCAACATAAGCTTGAAGTTGTAGGTAAGTACAAAAAAGAACTGTATTTTGGTAATAAGTTTTATGGTTCAATTTGGTCGGGTGAAGTTTTGATTCGAGACGGTAGCCTTTCAATAGACGGTAAGTTGGTATCAGTAACAGAAAACTAACAAGTGCAGTCAACGGACAAATTTTACTGCAAGCGTTATGTGTCATCGAGGTATTGTGAAAATTTCAAATTTAGTAGATTGCCCGAGTGAAATTGAGGTTGTCGCCAATTGGTATTTTAATGAGTGGGATCATAAGGATTCGGAAGCGACGCTAGAAAATGTTATCGAAAAGGTTTCTTCAATTTCAAACCGAACCGCATTTGTCGCTCATATTGACGGTGAATTAGCAGGAGCTGGAGAATTAAAATATCGCGAATACTCTGACTATCCTAGCTATAACCATTGGCTAGATGGAATCTGTGTACCTATAGAACATCGAGGGAAAGGTATATCAACAGCACTAATCGAGTTTGCTAAATCAAAGTCGATTGAGTTACAAATACCAGCTATATATCTTCGTTGTGATGTAGTGGTCAACTAATTTTGGCCACAGTTTTAGAATCTTGATATCTAATCTCAGATTCATTCGGCGCTAAACCAGCATTATAATGATGTGGTCTAACATTATTGTAATATCCGTTTATATAATCACTCACACTATATTTAGCGTCTCTAAAGTTTTCATATCCAACTTTTGGCATCCATTCCGTCTTAAA
>JBCCEI010000169.1:0-2805 GCA_039030355.1 Pseudomonadota bacterium
ATTAGTTATTAAAAAACGTGTTGGTATGGAAGCTGCAATTAGATGGTTCGTATAAAAACATTTATCTAATTTATAAAACATTTTTCGAAGGGGAAAAGAGATGAATAAGGTAGGAAAGATATGTGCAGTTAGCACTTTAGTATTTACATCTTCTATGGCTAATGCGGACATCAAAAGTTGGTTTGATGAAACAGAGATAGCAGCTAATGTCAGAATTGCGAACGACTACCAGTTTTATGGTGCGTCACAAACAAGTGGTGCCGGAGGTAACGAGGAAGGTACCTCAATACAAGGTGGCTTTGATATCACTTGGTTTTCACTACCTGGGATAGGTGCTGACGTCTATTCTGGTGTTTTTGCTGCTAACACAGAGTGGAGTCGTGGCACAAACGATCCTGCCTCTTTAGAGTTTACCCACTATCATGGTTTGGCCGGTGCATTTGGTGACACAGGAATTTCATGGGATGTTGGTGGTATTAATTATACCTATCCTAATCAGGATGGTGATGCAGGTAATGCAGATGACTTCGACTATTGGGAATTTTACGGTGTCTTTGGTTATAGCTTTTCTGATGTATTACTCGAACCTTCATTAAGCGTTGGTTATTACTATTCACCAGAATGGTTTGGATTTGGTGATGCAAGTCATCACATTCCGGTAAGTCTAGATCTTTCATTGCCTTATGGACTTGGTCTAAACATGTTCTTCGGTCACCTCGAGCTAGACTTTAGTACTGCAAACTTAAATGCACAAACAGGTGGCAGAGCTGATGATTACCAGTACTACGGTATTGGTCTTAGTAAGAGTGTGCTCGGTGTAGACCTGGATGCTTCTTACACTGCAATTTCTTCTAGTGATGATTGTGCTCTAGTTCAGACAGGTACAACAGCAGGTTCAGAGTGTGGTGGGTTTATTTTTGGTATCTCTAAATCATTCTAATTTAATTTAATTTTAATCATATTGGCTGGGTATGACTCAGCCAATTATAAAAGTGGAGGAAAACCACATGAAATTGGTAACAGCGATTATCAAACCTTTTAAACTTGATGATGCAAGAGAAGCATTATCAGAAATTGGTGTGCAAGGTATGACAGTAACAGAAATAAAAGGATTCGGACGACAAAAAGGTCACACAGAACTCTACCGTGGTGCTGAATACGTTGTTGATTTTTTACCCAAAATAAAACTCGAAGTTGCAGTATCTGATGACAAGGTTGATGACGCTATATCAGCAATAAATAAAGCTTCAAAAACCGACAAAATAGGTGATGGAAAAATATTTGTTTCAACTCTGGAGCAAGTAATTCGAATACGTACTGGTGAAACCGGTGATGATGCGCTTTAAATGTCACTCAATAAAACTCACTTCAAAATTTAAAACTTCGGAGGATTAAAAAGTGGAAGCAACAACAGAATTAGCATACGCACTTGATACCTTTTATTTTCTGGTAATGGGTGCACTCGTTATGTGGATGGCGGCAGGTTTTTCTATGCTCGAAGCCGGTTTGGTGAGAGCAAAAAATACTGCTGAAATATTAACCAAGAATATTACGCTCTATGCTGTTGCATGTATCATGTATATGGTTTGCGGTTATTCCATTATGTATGGCGGTGGTGACTTCGTCATGTTTCTTGATGGAATTGTTGCTGATGGTGTAGAGGGAGCAGAAGAAGCAGCGACGTATGCTCCTTCAGCTGATTTTTTCTTTCAAGTTGTGTTTGTAGCAACAGCGATGTCAATTGTTTCCGGCGCTGTTGCGGAACGAATGAAACTCTGGGCGTTCCTTGCATTCGCTGTCGTAATGACTGGAATTATCTACCCAATGGAAGGCAGTTGGACATGGGGTGGTGCAGCTGTATTCGGAATGTATACCTTAGGAGATTTGGGATTTTCTGATTTTGCCGGATCCGGGATTGTACATATGGCAGGTGCCGCAGCTGCACTAGCAGGTGTACTTGTATTAGGTGCACGCAAAGGTAAATACACAGCTGATGGTCGTGTTAATGCGATTCCGGGTTGTAACCTACCGCTAGCAACATTGGGTACATTTATTCTTTGGTTAGGTTGGTTTGGTTTTAATGGTGGTTCGGTATTAGCAACTTCTAATATTGAAAATGCAAATGCTGTCGCTGTTGTGTTTATGAATACAAATATGGCTGCGGCTGGAGGTTGTATTGCCGCTTTAATTACTGCTCGGCTATTGTTTGGTAAAGCAGATTTAACAATGGCACTAAATGGTGCACTAGCAGGATTAGTTGCTATTACAGCTGAACCATCAACACCAACAGCATTACAGGCTACCCTATTTGGCGGAATAGGTGGCGTATTAGTTGTCTTCAGTATTATCACACTCGATAAACTAAAGATTGATGACCCTGTTGGTGCTATTTCGGTGCATGGTGTCGTTGGCCTTTTGGGGCTTCTCCTTGTACCTTTCACAAATGATGGATCAAGTTTGAGTGGTCAAATAATCGGTGCATTAACCATCTTTGTTTGGGTATTTGTCGCATCATTAGTAACCTGGATTGCGATTAAAACAATCATGGGTGTGAGAGTTAGTGAAGAAGAAGAGATGGAAGGTGTTGATATTGGAGAATGTGGTCTTGAAGCCTATCCTGAATTTACAACTTCAAACTAATAACATATTAATTTTTTAAAATATCACGGGCGCTACGGCGCCCGTTTTTTTTGAAAGTTTTAAAATTTTTTCGCACCAACATGAAGTCTAAGTTGTTTTTTATAACTCATTTCCTAAAGGAAAAATGACTTAGCTGACTGAGATATCATTAAATGACCCATAATG
>JBCCEI010000170.1:0-2722 GCA_039030355.1 Pseudomonadota bacterium
AGTCGCTGCCTGTGGTTTGGACCGAGTTTATCCAGCAGAACATCGCCAGCTAGCAGAAGAAATTTCACAACGCGGCCTCATCGTCTCTGAATTTCCAATTGGTTCATCACCTTCGCCCGGACACTTTCCAAGACGCAACCGCATTATTAGCGGATTGAGTCTAGGCGTATTAGTAGTTGAAGCTTCGATGAAAAGTGGTTCTTTGATTACCGCACGTTTGGCAATTGAACAAGATCGGGAAGTATTTGCCATTCCGGGTTCAATTCATAACCCACTAGCTAAAGGTTGTCATAACCTCATTCGAAATGGTGCGAAGCTCGTCGAAACAGTAGAAGATGTGCTCGAAGAATTCAAACATCATATCGATATGCAAGCATTGCAAAATCAAAATGCTAAAGCGAAGAATGCCAATTTTGAACACACATCAATGTCTATCGACCCGCAACATGAAATTGTTTTAAATTGTATGGGCGCGAACCCCACAAGCATCGATAGCATTGTCGAGCGCAGTGCGCTTCCAGTTGATGTCGTTTCATCTATCCTTTTGATTTTAGAGCTGAATAATCAAGTCATGCATCATGGGAATGGGGTCTATGTGCAACGCAACATGCCGATCGAGTCGCCAGCCTGAATATAGTTTTAGTCAGAAATTAAGGCGACTTTACCAAAATTTATTTCAAGAATGATGCAATAGGCATTTACAAATGCCTAAGAAACGCGTAATAGTTCGCCGCCATAAGTACTCATTATATAAGTAGCAACAATAATCACTTAGCAATTCGTTATTCCAATGAGCAAAAATTTAGTCATAGTAGAGTCGCCGGCAAAAGCCAAAACTATTGAAAAGTATCTTGGCAATGACTTTGGTGTGCTTGCATCTTATGGTCACGTTCGTGACTTAGTGCCAAAAGAAGGTGCGGTCAATCCAGAAAATGATTTTGAAATGAAATATGAAATCATCGAAAAAAACGAAAAGCACGTTAATGCGATTACCAAAGCATTAAAAAAATCTGAAGCATTGTATCTGGCAACGGACCCAGACCGTGAAGGCGAAGCGATTTCGTGGCACCTTTATGAATTATTAAAAGATCGAGGCCTACTTGATGACAAAGAAGTGTTTCGTGTTGTGTTTCATGAGATAACAAAAACGGCTGTAAATCATGCGGTTGATAATCCACGTAAACTTTCTGATGACCTGATCAATGCACAACTTGCACGACGAGCACTTGATTATCTTGTTGGTTTTAACCTTTCGCCATTACTTTGGAAAAAAATCAAACGCGGCCTATCTGCGGGACGCGTGCAAAGCCCAGCATTGCGTTTGTTATGTGAACGAGAAGCAGAAATTGAAAAATTCATCCCACAAGAATATTGGACCATTGAAGCGGATTGTGAAAAAGATAAACAAGCCTTTTTATCTAAACTATCGATCTATAAAGACAACAAACTAAAACAGTTCGATATAAATAATGAAAAAGACGCAACTGAAGCCAAACAATTATTAGAAAAAAATGCCAATGGCGAATTAGTTGTCAAAGGCGTTGATAAAAAGGAACGTGTTCGTAACCCGGCTGCACCATTTATTACCTCTACCATGCAGCAAGAGTCTGTACGTAAACTGAGATTCTCTGCGCAAAAAACCATGCGTGTTGCACAACAACTTTATGAAGGCATTGACCTTGGTGACGGACCAATCGGTTTAATCACCTATATGCGTACCGACTCGGTTGTGCTAGCACAAGAAGCGATTGATGAATTACGCACTTTCATAACGGATAAATATGGCAAAGATAATTTGCCAGGTGAAGTACGCACCTTCAAAACTAAATCTAAAAATGCGCAAGAAGCCCACGAAGCCATTCGCCCTACTTCTTTTATGCGCACACCAGAAGAGGTTAAAAAATTCTTAAGTGCTGATCAGCAAAAACTCTACACTTTAATATGGAAACGCGCAGTTGCCAGCCAAATGATTCATGCAACGTTGAATATGGTAGCGGTAGAATTTAATTGTGGAGGAGGTAATATATTTCGTGCAACTGGATCATCGATTAAAACACCAGGCTTCATGCAGCTATATTTAGAAGGCACGGATGATAAAAAGGACGAGCCTGATGAAAAAATGCTGCCAAATTTTGATGTCGGTGAAAAAGTTAAACTCAACCAAATTCGCGCCGAGCAACACTTCACAGAACCACCACCAAGGTTTACCGAAGCAAGTTTGGTAAAGACTCTAGAAGAATATGGAATTGGACGCCCATCAACCTACGCAAGCATTATTTCGACCTTGCAATATCGCGAGTATGCCGAAGTAGAAAGCCGCAGATTTACACCAACGGAAATGGGTCGCATTGTTAATGACTTTTTAACTAAGCATTTCACACAATATGTAGATTATGATTTCACCGCACGTTTAGAAGATGATCTGGATGAAATTTCACGTGGCGAAAAAGATTGGGTTCCAGTCATGCATAAGTTTTGGAAACCATTTAATACATTAGTTATTGACAAAGAAGAAAGCGTAACGCGTGAGGAAGCCGTTCAAGCAAGAGAACTGGGCACCGATCCTAAATCAGGCAAACCAGTGAGTGTGCGTATGGGTCGCTATGGTCCATTTGTACAAATTGGCACACGAGATGACGAAGAAAAACCCAAGTTTGCAGGCTTATTGCCTGGACAAAAAATGGCAGAAATTACGTTTGAACAAGCAATGGAGTTGTTCAAA
>JBCCEI010000171.1:0-2701 GCA_039030355.1 Pseudomonadota bacterium
AAGCTTTGAAAAATCTCAAGAACCATAAATATTATAAAAGATCGAGTGGAAACTGAAATATGGAGACTACGATTACACTTACAAATGTTGGATTAATTACGTTAGCTCGCGAAATAAATACAGATAATTGCGAAGTGGCCATAACTAGGTTTTTCGTTCCAGAGAAATATTACAATGTTAACGAATCAAAAATTACGTTCAAGCATGGTGATGAGACTATCACTGAAGTTTTTCCTGCGGGATACTACCCAGATCTGGAGAGCATTGTTCATGCTTTCGAGTATTTGATCACTAAAGACGAAACGATAGTGGTATTTGACAATGATGAGGAAAGTCAAAAATTTACCATCTCTGTAGCAAACCCAAGAACCTCTATTACTTTATCAAAAAATTTAGCTTTATTGCTGAATTTACCTATTAGAATTCGTGGCACCGTGACTAGTTTGGCACCTGTCAAGCTAATGAACCGATGAGTCTATCTTCAAGCTGACTTTGTTGATTATACACTAGTGGACGAAGGTTCTAAAAGACTCTTGTATGTTGCTCATGATGATTCATACACACAGTATGTCAAAACGCCAACTTATTTTCCTGTTTGTAAAAATATATTAAACTCTCTGACCCTATGGCTGACTGATGATGAAAATAAGCAGGTGGAATTTTTGAACGGAAGACCACTCGTTCAGTTAAACTTTCGCAAAAAGGCATAAATATTAGTAACATTAGCGTAAAACAACAATGTTGTTGGATCAGGAGGTTAAATTTACTGTTCCTTTAAAGAAAACAAGTAAAAAGATCACGAAGAAAACTAAATCTCAGAAGCCGAAGAAAATAAAGAAGCCTAAAAAGACTACAAGGAGGCTTAAAGAAGCCTTTTAAAATGGAGGGAGTAAACTCTATGTTGAACACACTACCTCCAGTGCAGAATGCTATTGACTGCACACAAATGGTAGAAATACCGTGTTTCACCAGTTTACCTCGTGACGACACGACCCCACTAGATTTCCGTGTTGAAAAGAGCGAGATGTGTGTTGATCCATCTCAGATCTATCTTCATGTCAAGTGCAAAATGGTAGCTTTAGCAGAGGGTGATCCACCGTCCTGCGCTAACAACTTGGCATACACCATGTGGTCTAATGTGGAAATGTACATAAACGACAGGAAGATTACTTTTGATCAATCTTTATATCCATGGATCAGCTACCTAATTTGTCAAACTAGCTATTCTAAGCAATATCGAGATACAGCTCTATCCACTGTATTGTGGGACCCTGATTTGTATGGAATGATGGACACTGCAGAAGGTGTAATACTGCTACTCAACGCCGTAAGGATAGAATTGGCGGAACCTTTGAACTGTACTCTAGAGTGATGACAGACTTTATTCATCTTAACCGTCTACTACCAAAGCAAACTGATTTACTAATTCGATTCATTCCTGCCAACCCAGATCTTTACGTAATCGGAGCAACAGCACACAAAATAAAAGTACAAGAAGCAAGACTGCACGTTGCAAAAGTAAAGCTCACCATAGATTTACCAAAACAAATGTTATATCCAGCTCGTCGGTTTCAAGGAAAAGTAAAAATAGTGAACTCTGGAGAGCAGAATCTGGACTGGGCTGTGTTCTCTGGTAAACGACCACGTCGATTGTACTTGTTACAAGTGGAACAAAAGACATACAATGGTCATAAAACAATGAATCCATTCAATCTTCAAACTTTTGATATCGGCCGCATTCAAGTGTTTTTCAATGATCTCAGTCTGCCTACAAATATGGGAACCACGATAGCCCCAGATGATATTTCACGATGCTACCTAAACACCATCAAGGCAGTAAACAATGCGCAAGCCTGGGATATTTCCAGAAGTGCATATTCACTAGGATACTTTATTTATGTAGTAGACATGACTAACGATTCAAGTGCAAATAGCGAATATAGAAGTGCTGACAAACATGGGACGGTGAGACTGATGATAGATTATAGAAAAGCATTAACAAAAGCTGTGGCACTTATGTGCTTTGCCGAGTACGATGACACATTGATGATTGATGAATATGGTAACCCAATATGGTCATAAATATTATTTCACTAAACTGATATTTAACAAAATGGAACATCCGTATACAATGATTGTTAGTGGTCAAACAGGCTGTGGTAAAACCTACTTTATTCATAAACTACTGCAACATTACAACGATTTCGATCGCGTCATCCTGTGCTGTTCAATGTTTCAATCAATATACAAGGATGTGATGCAAATACAAAATGTTGAGCTACATGAAGGGTTTCCTGATGAAATTGATACAAAAGGGCAAAAAACCTTGCTCATTTTAGATGATCTTATGTTTGAGAATGATAAACGGCTAGCTACTTTCTTCACACGCATGCGTCATGCAAATTTGAGTACCATCTTTGTTACACAAAATTTCTACTTTCCCTCAAAGTACATGCGAACTGTTACTCGTAATGCTCACTACTTGGTACCAGGGAGCCGGCACACCGGTCGCTGGCGCATCGGTCGCCGGCGAGCTGGTCGCCGGCAAGCTGGTCGCCGGCGAGCTGGTCGCCGGCGATCAGGTCGCTGATCGCTGGCAAGCTGGTCACGGGCACGCCAATTGCCGGCGCACCACGCGTCGGGACCCCGATCGCCGGGGCGCCGGTCGCCGGCACGCCGGTTGCTGGCGCGCTGGCCGCCG
>JBCCEI010000172.1:0-2674 GCA_039030355.1 Pseudomonadota bacterium
ACAGCGAGTGGATAAATCATATGTTCCTTTTCTAAAACACGTGCGGCTAACTCATCTGCAGTATCAGTATCTTCAATGTTTACTTTTGCCTGAATAATTAACGGACCTTCATCAAGTTCAGTTGTTACAAAATGAACGCTGCATCCATGTTCGACTTCATTGGCTTCTAAGGCACGCGCGTGTGTATGCAAGCCTGTAAATTTGGGAAGCAAAGAAGGGTGAATATTCAAAATCTTACCGGGATATTCATTTATGAATGTAGGGCCAAGCACGCGCATAAATCCTGCCAATACAATGAGCTTAATACTATAGACCGCTAATGTTTTAATCAGTTCCTGCTCAAATGATTCTCGCGAAAGATAGTTATTATGCTCAATTATATGCGTGGGAATTTGTGCTTGTTTCGCACGTTCAAGGCCATAAACATCTGGGTTATTACTAATCACACAAGCAATAGATGCATTGATGTGACCAAGTGTTACATGATCAATAATAGATTGTAGATTGCTACCGCCGCCAGAGATTAAAACAGCAATCTTGCAAGAAGAGTTAGACAACGTTTTACTTAACTAAGGTTAACTTTCTGATCTGATGAAGAAGGCTCAATCACACCAATTTCAACTGCTTGAATATTATTTTCTTGGCAAAGCTTAATAGCATAGCTTGCTTGGTCGCTTGGTAATATAACAAGCATACCCATGCCGCAGTTAAATACACGTAACATTTCGGTTTCATCGACTTGGCCCATCTTTTGTAACCAGTCAAATACACTTGAACGTTGCCAACTCGTGGTGTCAATGTTTGCACAACAGCCATCAGGAATAATGCGTGGTATATTTTCAGTTAATCCGCCACCGGTAATATGACATAAACCATGTACGTCTAGTTTTTCTAATAGTGATAAAACAATTTTTGTGTAAATGACAGTAGGTTCAAGTAAACGCTCGCCCAAATCTTTACCATCAATTTTTTCATCTAACGAAGTATTAGTCGTTTCGATAATTTTATTTACCAAAGAAAAACCATTGGAATGAATACCACTTGAAGGTAGCCCGATTATTGCATCGCCAGCTGAAACTTTACTGCCATCAATTAATTGATCGCGCTCAACTACGCCAACACAAAAACCGGCCAGGTCATATTCGCCGGCATCATACATACCAGGCATCTCTGCAGTTTCACCACCAATCAATGCAGCACCAGATTGACGACATCCTTCGGCGATGCCTTCTACAACTTGTTGAGCCTCATTGACCGCTAGTTTTCCTGTAGCGAAGTAATCTAGAAAAAACAGGGGTTCAGCGCCTTGTACGATGACATCATTCACACACATGGCGACCAGATCGATACCGATCGTGTCATGTTTATTAAGTTGTTGAGCAAGCTTTAATTTAGTGCCCACACCGTCAGTACCTGAGACTAAGATAGGTTGTTTGTATTTGTCTTGTTGAAGCGCAAATAAGCCTCCAAAACCGCCTATGCTGGAAAGTACCTCTGGGCGGTGGGTGGATTTAATCGCAGGTTTGATCAGATCAACGAGTTTGTTGCCAGCATCGATGTCGACACCAGCGCTTTTATAGCTTAGACCCATGAAATTATTTATTTAAGTTTGTTATGTAACTGATTGAAATTGTTGTAACGAGTAAGCGTATTTTGAAGCATGTTCACGATTACTGATATATATCATTGCTTCATAATTCGGTTACTTATACCATTTAAACACTAATAATAATAAGCAATTAAGTAGTGGGTTGGGTCGTACTCTAATCCACGTAATTGTATTACAAGGTGGAGTTGAGGCATAACGGAATGTCGTATTGGAGATTCATACCCAATTGTATAACCATGCTGCGTTTTGCAGCTGTGCCGCTATTGGTGTGGTGGTTATTTGATGGCCAATTTTACAATGCCTTATTGCTATGTTTATTGATGGGGCTATCTGATGCCTTAGATGGTTATTTAGCCAGAACCTTTAACTGGAAGACCACATTAGGCGCCTATCTCGACCCCGCCGCGGATAAGGTCATGTTGATTTGTGCTTATGTCACACTCGGTGCTTTAGACCTTCTGCCTCACTGGTTAGTACTTGCAGTAATCATGCGAGATGTTGTGTTGCTCTCTGGCGCATTATCTTATGTCACCAGTACACGACGTTTGGAAATACAACCTAGCTTAATCAGCAAGTTTAATACTTTCGTGCAAATAATTTTGGTGCTCGCTGTTGTCTATAGTCAGACAAGTGTTCTACCCGTGGTTGTTATTCAAACATTAATCGGTCTAACATTCTTAACCACCATTGCAAGTGCTTACGATTATTTAGTGGAAGAACGTTCTCGTCGAGCCGCAAGGCACACTGGTAAGCAAGCGTAAGCTGCCTGCTAGCCTAGTCATCTCGTTTTTGATCACACCATGACAAGCTCTTGTCTTCAAACGCCTACACAATTTTCGTTAGATATCACGCTACCAAAATTTGCCACGTTTGAAACGTTTATCGATAGCAGTGAAGGGCAATTGCTGTCTGATTTGCTAAAGCTCAAGCAAGAAAATCAATCAGAACCGCAACAATATTTTATCTGGGGTGCAAAAAGCACAGGCAAAACACATTTGCTACAAGCAATATGCAATCAATTGGCAGACAGTAAACGAGATTTTATGTACTTGCCTATGAAAGAGC
>JBCCEI010000173.1:0-2645 GCA_039030355.1 Pseudomonadota bacterium
AAATTTGTTAATAATAATTTTTATCAAGTTGAAATATTGTTTTGTAAAAAATAAATTTTTGAGCAAATAAAATTTAAGTAAACTTAATGTAATGCATTAATAAAACTACATAAGTTAAAATTTTATTTGAAATGACTACATCAATTTTATTTGCCAAAGTTTTCAGCATCCAGACAATTAGAATTTGTTCATAATTTAAACGGATCAGAATACGAACAATGCAGTCGTATGAACTAGTGAATTCAATTGGTTAAAGTTTATTCGTATACGGTTGTAATGTATTTCAAGCTTTTCCTGTCATTAATAGGCAAAATCAGCATTCTATATTAAGCACACTAACGAATAGAATTAACGACATATGGATTATGCACTCATTGCCATAGTAGGCGTCGTCGCCATGCTATCTATTGTTTTAGTTCCAACAGCTAAAACAATTAATACTTTTTTCTCAGGTGTCTCACCCCAAGGTGAAGCGCCTAGTTTGCTGACGCTGACTTTTTCCCAGGTTACAACTTGGATATTTGCGCGTTCTTTAATGAATGCCGCAATCTTGGGTTATTTTTATGGAATTTGGGGTACCTTGGCCTATGCCGCTTATTACTTTTCTTTCTTAACTGGCGGCAAAATTATCGACAATCTACGTTTTGAACAAGGTTTTGACAGTGTGCAAGCCTTTTTGCATACACGTTTTGGCAGTATAGGGGTAACTTGTTACAACATCGTCATCATCATACGATTGATTAGTGAGGTCTTTGCCAACTTGCTTGTGATTGGCTTGTTGTTCGGCATGGCGGGTTCAAACGCATATTTCCTTTCAATCATTGCATTTTCAGCTGTGACACTTTTGTATTCTATGCTTGGTGGATTACATGCATCAATGAAAACTGATGTGATGCAAATGAGTGTTTTTGTATTTGTTCTACTCTTACTCATCGCCAGTATTTTTGGTAGTGGAAACTTTGCTTTAGCTGATTTAACTTTCAAAGAATTTCAAATTAATGAGCCTGGTCCAATATTAATGCTGGTTGCACTACTGCAAATATGGAGCTATCCCATGCATGACCCCGTTATGATGGACAGAGGCTTTTTGGCAGATCGTGAAACCACGCGTAAAAGTTTTCATCATGCTGCCTGGATAAGCATTATTTGCATAATTGTATTTGGTTGTATTGGAGTCTGGGCGGGCGCACATGCTGTTGAGGGCGATAGTATGAATACAGTTTTACTACGTTTAATGGGTGAATGGCCCATGCTGTTATTTAGTACGACTTTAGTGATCTCTGCCATGTCCACTCTGGATAGCACGTTATCTAGTTCATCCAAGTTAATTGCAGTGGATATGAAGCTACTCAGCACAAAAGTTAGTAATGGTCGCATCACGATGTTCGTGTTTATGTTACTTGGTCTTTTATGTGTATTTTTTGGAAGTAAAGATTTATTCAGCGCGGTAGCAGTGAGTGGCACTGCATCTATGTTTCTAGCGCCAGTCGTATTTTTCTCAATTATTGGCAAGCAAAAACATATTCCAGGTTGGAGTTATGTTCTTTCCTTTGCTATCGCAATTTTTGGTGCCGGCCTCTACTTTTTGGAATCTTCTGGTCATACTCAGTGGTTGGGAGAGCTGCATAAATACACAAAACTTCTCTATATCTCGCTTAGTATTTTAATTGTCGGATGCTTATCTTTTTGGCTAGGAAACATACTTAATTCAAAAGATAACCCACAATAAATAATATTCATAATGAAGCGAGTGACCTTACTGCTGATTTTATGTTTTAGTTTATACGGTTGTGAAAAATTTAATTTTTCTGCAACGCATGAAGGCAAAGTTATTAAAGTCCTCGATGGTGATACCTTAAAGTTAGTGCAACATGGGGAAGAGGTGACGATTCGCATGGCTGAAATTGATGCACCTGAATACAGTCAACCGTTTTGGAAAAATTCAAAACAAGCGCTGATGAAACGTGTTGCTGGAAAGCAGGTAACTGTTGAAGAATTTGATCGTGATCAATATGGACGCATTGTTGGGCATGTATATTTAAATGATGTTTGGATAAATGGTGAATTGGTTCAACAAGGTTATGCCTATGTGTACGAACGTTATGCCGTTTCAAAAAAATTGTATAAATTTGAAGCCGAGGCAGAAAAACACCAACGAGGTGTTTGGAAATTACCAGCTGCCGAGAGAATGAAGCCATGGATATGGCGAAAAAATAAAAACAGATAAGATTCACTAAAAATCATCCACTTGCAAAAGATTATAGATAAATTTGTCTAACTTGTCGGATTGCAGTGTCATAAAAGCATCATGAAGCGGTAAAGAAAAGTTCATGTCTCGGTAAATTTTCTTAAACACATCATGCATAAAGTGCAGCTCCTAACAGTAATGAAATACTCTGAAGGGAGAACTGCATGTCTCAAAAAACAAAACAAGATTTAAGTGATAATGTAATTTGTAATACATCTGGAAACGTTCCGTTTGCAAATGTTTTAGAATCAAATTTATCTCGTCGATCATTATTAAAAGGTGGATTAGCGGGTGCAGCAACCGGATTTTTTGCAGCTTCTCCAGTAAGTGCACTAGCAAAGCGTCGTGGTGCAAAAATTAGCTTTACACCTGTTTCCGTAACAGAAGGTACTGGTCC
>JBCCEI010000174.1:0-2644 GCA_039030355.1 Pseudomonadota bacterium
AGATTCTGATTTTTTTTCTGAGTTAGAAAAGGCAATCGAGGACTCATGGCCAAAACCAAAGATGCTGATTGTTAATTTCCCTGGTAATCCAACCACAAAGTGTGTGGACCTAGATTTTTTGGAAAGATTGGTGATCATCGCAAAACAACACCAAATGTGGCTGGTACATGATATTGCATATGGCGAAATTACTTTTGACGGCTATGAGGCACCATCAATTTTGCAAGTGGAAGGTGCTAAAGAGATCGCAGTTGAGTTTTATTCACTGTCGAAAACATACAACATGCCGGGTTGGCGAGTAGGGTTCATGTGTGGCAATCCAACATTAGTAGAGGCACTATCACGTATAAAATCATATTTAGATTATGGAATGTTTACTCCCATTCAAGTGGCGGCAATTGAGGCATTGAGCAGCTCACAGGAAATTATCGATGAGGTCAGGGATACCTATAAAACAAGACGCGACGTGCTTTGTGAAGGGTTGTGTAATGCAGGCTGGAACGTAGAAAAGCCAAAAGCAACAATGTTTGTTTGGGCCAAGATCCCTGATGAATATGCTCACCTTGGTTCTTTAGAATTTTCCAAGAAATTATTAGAACAGGCTAAAGTGGCGGTTTCACCCGGTGTTGGGTTTGGTAAATATGGTGATACTCATGTACGGTTCAGTCTAATCGAAAACAAGCATAGAACAAGACAAGCTGTTCGAAATATTAAGAGAATGCTCAGAGAAAATAACAAATAGGTCATCATAAGAGTATGTCTGAATTACAACCAGTTAAAGTTGGCGTTTTAGGGCTTGGTACCGTGGGCAGTGGTACTGCAAGCATTTTACAACGTAATGCTGATGAGATTGCTCGTCGTGCAGGTAGAGGCATCGAAATTTCGATTGCAAGCATGCGTGATATAAATAAACAGCGCGCATGTGACACCTCTGCTATTAAACTGACACAAGATTCAAATGCAGTTGTTGCTGATCCAAGCATTGAAATTGTGCTTGAGTTAATTGGAGGCACAGATGAAGCAAAGGATCTTGTGCTGGAAGCAATCGATTATGGTAAGCATGTTGTCACTGCTAACAAAGCATTGATTGCATTACATGGAAATGAAATTTTTCAGCGTGCACAAGAAAAAGGTGTAACAGTTGCATTTGAAGCTGCTGTTGCAGGTGGTATCCCAATTATCAAAGCTATTCGAGAAGGCTTAGCGGGCAACTCTATTCAATGGTTAGCTGGAATTATTAATGGCACTGGTAATTTTATACTTACTGAGATGCGTGACAAAGGCCGTGATTTTGATGATGTGTTAAAAGAAGCGCAACAACTCGGTTATGCAGAAGCAGACCCAACATTTGATGTTGAGGGTATTGATGCAGCACATAAGTTAACTATCCTTGCATCAATTGCATTTGGTGTGCCATTACAATTTGAACATGTTTATACCGAAGGTATTACACAGATTGCACGTGATGATGTGGCTTATGCAGCCGAGCTTGGCTACCGTATTAAACATTTAGGAATTGCAAAACGAACAACTAAGGGTTTGGAGCTTCGTGTGCATCCAACGCTTATTCCTCATCGAAGGTTAATTGCAAATGTTGATGGCGTTATGAATGCGGTCGTTGTTAAAGCTGATGCGTTAGGCCCCAGTTTGTATTATGGAGCAGGGGCAGGAGCCGAACCAACTGGTTCTGCGGTGGTAGCAGATTTGGTCGATGTAGTGCGCGCATTAACTTCTGATCCTGAAAATCGTGTACCACACTTAGCTTTTCAGCCGGGCGCATTGTCGGAAATACCAATATTATCTATGGATGATGTTTCAACAGCATACTATCTGCGAATTCATGTGCAAGATCGCCCAGGAGTGTTGGCTGATGTTACACAAATTTTTGCGGACCATGCAATTAGTATTGAGGCCATTATCCAAAAAGAACCCCAAGCTATGAAATCTAGTGTGCCGATAGTTATTTTAACTCATGAAGTAAATGAACAAAATATGAACCAAGCCATTTCGGAAGTGGAAAGTTTAGAAGCAGTGACAGATAAAATTATGCGTATTAGGTTGGAAACCCTTTCGTAATTATTTTTAAATACAATTAGAACATGAAACAAACTCATTACACAGGTTTAATCGACCGTTATCGTTCTGTATTGCCGCTTGAACCAGATTGTAAAGTGATTAGTTTGTGTGAAGGCGATACACCCTTAATTGAATGTCATAATATTGAACAAGCGAATGCACAAAATATTAAAGTATATTTAAAGTTTGAAGGGTTAAATCCAACCGGCTCTTTTAAAGATCGCGGCATGACAGTTGCTGTAACACAAGCTGTTTCAGAAGGAAGCCAGGCGATTATTTGCGCATCCACTGGAAACACTTCGGCTTCCGCTGCAGCTTATGCTGCACGCGCAGGTATTAAAGCATTTGTTTTAATACCGGATGGAAAAATTGCTATGGGCAAGCTTGCGCAAGCGATGATGCATGGTGCGACTATAATCCAGATCCGAGGCAATTTTGATGATGGAATGCGTTTGGTGAAAGAAGTAGCTGGAGAAGCACCAGTTAACATTGTGAACTCAATTAATCCTTATCGATTGCAAGGGCAGAAAACTGCATCCTATGAAATTGTTGAAGCGCTCGGGCGTGC
>JBCCEI010000175.1:0-2571 GCA_039030355.1 Pseudomonadota bacterium
GAACTTTTGTATCAAACACATTTTGCAGTTCGACTAACCCTGCTATGTCCTTTGTATTAAAACTGTTTTGCGTTGTTATACCTTGTTGCTTTAGTTGACTTACAGATAGTTCTGCATCAATACCTTCACTTAAGAGATCTTTATTTGAATCAATAGTTAAAGCATTAGATAGTTCTAATCGTGACAATTTTTGATTATTGAGTATTCCATTAGGTACGCTAGGACCCAATTGTGAGTTACGATTCAATAAGCTCAACGGGGTTTTTGACTCATTTGATAAAGTCAATGAAACTTCATGCGGCAACTTTTTACCGTCTAAAGGCAAGACTTGGCCATCACCATTGCTCGCGCCTTCTTTCAGCAAGTTGTTAAAGTGAGCAGCAAAATTACCACTTGCTCCTTGAACATGACCACCGATCCCACTGGTAGAACAATTAGCACATCCATTTGGCGCGCTATTTAAATTTATCGTTGATTGTATATCTACTTCTGCCATATCTAATCTATTCCTTGCACTAGATATTGCATTTATCAGGCCAAGTTTATCTATTTCACAATATATTCTTATTTCTGTAGCGGATCATTATGAAGCATAGCTAATATCTGGCTATCTAATTCTTTTTGCTCATTACGCTCTGATAGCTCTATTTCTTGCATACGATATCTCTCAATCAGCGTACCTAGTGCTTTGTTTTGAGCACGATTTTTCTGCAGACTTATAATTTTTTGATTTACCTTATCTTCAAGATCGATAACAACAGTTTGTTGCACATCAATTGCCTGTTCAAGACGATTCATCAATTTATGATGTAACTGTATGCTTGTAATTGTCTGATTTTTTTTATCTTTTTGAATTGTCGAGTAGTTGTTTTGATAATTTACTAAATCATGTAATTTTTTATCGTTTTCTATCTTATCTTTCATAAGTTTTATCAAGGATGAAAATTGTTTATTTAACTTAAAATCTAGTACTTCCAATGCGGCGTTTAATTTTTGTGAACGTGTCATGAATATTATGGATCAATTTGAGTTTGAGGTGGCATAAGTGCAGCACCCAAATCATGAACTGATTGCTGATAGTTATATGATTGCTGCATATTTTGCTTTAGGAACTTTTGCAACTGCGGATAGAACTCAATTGCTTGATCAATGGTCTCATCAGTTCCGAATTGATAAACACCAAGATTAATCATATCTTCATGTTTTTTATAGCGGCCATAAAGCTCTCGAAATTTTTGTGCCAACTCAATCTGTTCGGCACCACATACTGTATGAAAAAGTCTACTAATTGAGGCCTCAACATCTATTGCAGGGAAGTGCCCCGCTTCAGCTAAAGATCTTGAAAGTGTTATGTGTCCATCTAATATGGCACGTGATGCATCAGCAATTGGGTCATTTTGATCATCTCCCTCAACTAACACAGTATAAAATGCAGTTATTGATCCACCTAAGATACTTGAATTACCCGCACGCTCCACCAAAGCTGGAATTTTTGTAAATACAGATGGTGGATAACCTTTTGTGGCTGGCGGTTCTCCAATTGCAAGGGCAATTTCTCTGTACGATTGAGCAACTCTAGTAAGAGAGTCCATTAGAAGTAATACTTGTTTACCTTCGTCACGAAAAAATTCAGCAATCGTAGTTGCATATTTTGCAGCATGAACCCTTTGTAAAGGTGAACAATCCGCTGGAGCTGCTACAACAACGGTTTTAGCTAAACCCATTTGACCAAGAATTTGATCAATAAATTCTTTTACCTCTCTGCCACGTTCACCAATCAAACCCACTACAATTACATCTGCTGATGTAAATTTTGTCATCATTCCTAATAAAACACTTTTACCAACACCACTACCTGCAAACAAACCCATTCGCTGGCCAGTACCAATACTTAATAGTGCATTTATTGCTTTTACGCCAACATCTAGCGGTGCCTCGATAGGCATGCGTTCAAATGGATTGATATTTTTGCCTTCTAAATCGCGGAATTCACTCGCTTGCACTGGACCTTTCTTATCTAATGGACGTCCAGCACTATCAACAACACGACCTAATAATTCTTGTCCAACTGGCAATCTATGATTATCTTTTGTCGGAATTACACGCGCCCCAAGCACAGCACCTTGCATTTTTTCAATTGGCATCAAATAACTTTTTGTACCAGAAAAACCAACTACCTCTGCTTCTAATTTTTGCTCATTTGGAGAAACAATAAGACAGCGACCACCAATATTTACCTGACAACCTTGAGCCTCTATCGTTAAACCAACTAAACGCGTCAGCCGACCCTCCACTGTATACTCATAGGGCGATATAGATTGCTCGGCAAAATTAAGTGCATCAATCCAGTGTTTTTTACGTTGCGAGTGATATACCAGAGAATTAAGCAATTTAATCCTCTTTATGCGTCGATGTACGTTGACTACCTAATAATTTCGCAGCGATTTGTGCAACTTGAGAATCAATTGTTGCGTCTATAACTGAGTCATCTGTGGATAATTTACAACCTCCACGCTGAATAGATGGATCTTCAACCAATGAGTATCTATTTTCTGTATCATCCTGATTAAA
>JBCCEI010000176.1:0-2555 GCA_039030355.1 Pseudomonadota bacterium
CGCAGATATTGCGAAGATGACATTAGAATTAAGTGGCGCCGAAAATAACCAAGCTGCCTGATAAACTAAAAGTATCCTTCAAATTAGTTCAGCTTGCACAACGTAACGTAGTGGCCCTCTTGCGTGAAGCGAATCAAAAGGGTAGCAAGTTATAAGTGTCAGTTTTTCTAAACCATAATTTTGTATTACATCTGTTTGTTTCTGATCAACAATAAATGTCGTTGAAACGCGATAGTTAAGACTCTTGTTTTGCGTTTGTATATTTATCACATCTCCATGGTTTAAGTTTTTTAAAACTTTAAAGTGAGTGTCTCGGTGGCCTACAATGACACTATTGCCGTTGTTTCCAGGCAGTGGCGTTGAGCTCAAGTGCCCAGGTCCAAAAGCCATTGTACGGCCATTTGCCCCAGCTAAAATGATGTATTTTTTTTTGAAATCCTTAAAGTATATTTTTGCAACTGGATATGTGTCGGCCCATTTCCAAGGCTTAACTTTTTGCATACCAGTCGCAGTTTTAGTCCATGCACTGTTTAATAAATACTGTGCTAGCTGTGCTTTAGTATAAATATAGATACCCGTTCCAAAATTCCAACTACCTGCAATGATTATTGCAATAAAAATTAATTTCTTTTTTGTCAATTTTTTAATTGGAAGCATAGTTTCGTATTCCTATGCCAAATATGAGTAGTAATAGCCCTAACATTAAATTTAACTGAGCAGATGTTGCACCTTGTGGAATTTTTCCTATAGTACTTCCAGGTATACTCATATCCCATTCATGTGGTTTTTTCACTGGAACGGCTTGATCACTACTTTTTATGCTATTAGGCTTAGTAGGCGTGACATCTACTGCAACTAAGCTGGTATGTTTTGTAACGATATGGTGCTTAAGTCCAAGCTTAGTAATTTCTTGTTTGATTTCTTCCACATCGGCACCATGACTAATTTTTTGGCTCAAACTTTGAATTTTATTTCGTGCCCACAATACATCCAATCCAGTAGCGCTGCCGCCATTAGTAAGCGGTAACGCTGTGTTCCATTTTGTGTCATAAGTTTTGCCACGTAATAAAAGTTCGTTTCGATGTTTAGGTAGCTTTAAGCTTATAATGAGAGGCTCACCTATATATAAGTCATGAATAGGATTGGGCCAATACTGGACATCGCTATCATCTTTCCAAACTATCTCGATGTCGCTTAATACAGGGTGATTTAACTTTTGGAAAAGTTGTGCCATTTTTTCCTGAACTTCTTCTATTTTGCCTATATAGGTAAATGTACCTCGTCCGAGTGAAGCTGCCTCGCTCATAAAATAACTATTTGGTGCAGAACCAATTCCAACTGTAAATAAACGACTATTATTAAGCTTGTTATTTATTATTTTAAATAATTGTTTTTCATTTCCTACACTTCCATCTGTTAAAAAGATGACTTGGCGGATACGTTCGCTCTTGCTGGAATTTGATAACGCTGTTTTTAGTGCTAAAGCCATTTCTGTCCCACCATTTGCTTGCAAAGAATTCACATACTTTTTTGCACGCTCAATGTTATTTTCTCTTGCGGGAATCGCATACTCAGAAAAAGATTCGGTATACGAGTTAAACTGAATAATATTGAACCAATCTTCACTTTTAAGTTGACTCAAACCTAATAACAAAGCTTGTTTAGCCTGCGGCATTGATCCACCTGCCATCGAGCCCGAAGTGTCGATGACATAAATCATCTCTTTTGGCAATGTTTGCTGTTTGGTCCAATCTACTTCAGGTGGCATAAGCATAAGCAACGCATAGCGTTCTTGGCCTCTATCTTGTGTGAAAAAAGCAGCTTGTGGAATGTGGCTGGCTTGTGGTCTCCAAGTTAATTCAAAGTCACGATTTGCAGAAGTTGTATAATTTGCTAATTCGATCTCATAGACCCCAGAATCTAATAACTGCTTATTAATTGCATGATAACTACTTTCTATATTGACCAATGGAAAACCAGCATCTAAATTAATCTTAATTGAAACAGGATTATCATGACCATCTCCAATTTCTGTAATGGATGGTGTGATACGACTCGCATTAGGCACATCATTAGTATTACTGGCCCATCCATTACCACTAAATCCTGCTATTTTTTCGGTACCTGGAATGTAACGTATACCGACAACCATTGGGAAGCGTATCGAAAACTGATCTTGATCATATTGAAGTGTCTGTTGATATTGAATTGAAACAGAAACTTTTTCGTTAGGGCCAATATTGGCTACTGAATTAGTAAATATATTTGCACGTTCTTGTTCAATTAAACTTGCTTTCTTGCCCTGTTGTTTTGCTTGTTGGTAAATCTGTTTCGCTAGTTTACGTTCTTTTATTTTCCCCTCAATAATGCGTTCGCCAACCATAAGTTTCAAATGATCAACTGCTGCATTTTCCGGCAAGGGGAATACATAAATACCATTTACCCATTCTGGCGAAGGGTTAGTAAAATGCTGTGTGACGTTCACTCTGGCAATCATTCCACTGATATCTATTTCAACATCAGTATCTACTCTTGGTGCTAAATGAAATTGGCCG
>JBCCEI010000177.1:0-2540 GCA_039030355.1 Pseudomonadota bacterium
ATAATATCAAAATATATTATTGCTAATTTTATAATAATAGAGGCCATGCGTTTAGAACTCGTCTCATCATTTGTATCCGTTGCAGACCATTTAAGCTTTTCTACAGCTGCAAAAGAACTAAATGTCACCCCTTCTACACTCAGTCGCCAAGTTCGTGAGCTAGAACAGTCGCTAGGCATCCAGTTATTAGCCAGAACGACTAGACGTGTTGCACTGACAGAAGCAGGTCAGCAGTTTTATGGGCGTTGCAGAACAGGATTATCTGAGATAGATCGCGCAGAACAAGTCGTAACAAAACTTGGCGATACACCACAAGGCTTATTACGTGTATCTGCGCCGGTCACATTTGGACAAGCCTATATCGCTCCTGTGCTAGCTGGCTACCTAGAGAAGTATCCTAAAGTCGACATCGAACTCAATTTAAATGATGGTTTTGTAGATTTTTTTGCTGATCGCATCGATGTTGCATTTCGTGTAGGTGATTTCACGAATCTAAAAAAAGGTGTCGAAGCTATTGCTCCAATGGAACGCATTCTTGTGGCTTCGCCCGAATATTTGAACAATTACGGCATGCCAGAAACACCGGCAGATTTAGAATATCACCTATGTTTAATTCATAATGTTGTGAGTCCGAATAATACATGGACTTTTTACAAGGCAGGAAACAAAGAAGTAATTAAAGTAGATGGAAAAGTCTATGCAAATAACTTTATTCCACTGCGAGAAGCTGCAATAGGAGGTAAAGGTATTGCATTACTAGCAACTATTACAGTTCTTGAAGAATTAAAGTCCAGAAACCTGATTCAAGTGCTACGCAATTGGCAAGTTGCACCTGCAAATGTTTTCGCAACTTACCCGCCTTTTGATTATATTCCACCTAAATCATCAACATTTGTAGAATATATTCGGGATAACTTTTTACAACTTGAAATTGAAGAAACTTTATAAGATTAGCACTAAGATTCGCTATCTAAACCCATCTTAAAAGCTGAAAACACACCCAAACCTAAAAACACAAATCCCAATATTCCAAAATCAGTAAGCATAAGTTGGAAAGTAGACAAGTCTTTTATGCTTTCTTCACTGCCACTTAACCATTCTTCAAAAGTTGGACTATTCTCTTGAATTTGTTTTAAGTGAGGCACGACATATTCATTAAAATCCTGCAGTTCATACTCTCCAATCTCTTCCACACCATAAATTTCTTCATATCCATGATCACTTAGAAATTGAATGAGTTCTTCTTTACTATCTACGCCATCACCAAATTCTGCTGCTGCTTTTAAGTCTTGCTCATAATATTGTTTGAATTCTACCTCTTGGCCTTCAATAGCAGAAAATATATCTTCAGACCAAGATTCTTGAAAACTCTGCATGGCCATATATTTACCACCGATGATTGAAAACAGTGCTAACACCGCACATACAATACCAGTTGCCATACCTTTAGATTCAAACGTGAGTGCAGCAATGCCAATAGCTAAACCAATGCCCCAAGCAATTATGCCAAATTCAAAACCAAACCAAACTGCAATATATTTCCAAAGCAACGCACCTATCAATGCAACAACTGTCGCAGCTACAATGCCTGGTATTTTAAATACTTCATCATTAATACTTGGCCCAGTTGTAATAACAGAAGCATTAGAATCAACTTGCACTGCTTCTTGTGCAGACAAATCTGGTTTTTTTATAATTGTAGTTTGCCCAATAATTGTTGATTGACCCACCTCGGTATCATTCGGGTTCCCGCCTAAAAGTTTTTGTACATACACGCCACAACTCGAACATTGCTCTGCTTTTTCTTGACGTAAACCGCATTTGGGACACATCATAGTCGTGTCTGCTTTAACAGGTGCTTTTTCTTCGATAGATAGTTCGTTTGCGGCTGATGCAGCCACTTGATGTTCTTTAAGGGCAATCACCATTCCTATTTGCTCAAGACGTGCCTTCAGCGCTTTCGCCTTTTTCAGCTCCATATCTTTCTTCAATATTTTTTGCACACCAACGTACTTACTAGCCTTCTCTGGTGTAGTTTTAAATAACTTCGCAAAGCTTTCTATAACGTCTTCCAACCCAAAATCTTCATGAAGTTTACCGGTACTAATTACCGTATAAGTGGATAAATCGCTCATTGTTTTGCACCCTAAATGACTGATTAGATTGTATTAATCTGCACAGAAACACCTAGTCATATCGCGACAAATGGCACTATGACATACCTAATTGACTTAATTACGGCAATTACAAAAATGTCTTTATTGAATACGAATTCTTAAAATGTAGACGAGGTTAAAAGAGCAAAATTTATATACTCAATTACGTCTGTAGATTAAGTGTTGGAAAGCTAAGTATTTCAAATAAATGAAAATTTAAATTCAGCGTCTTAACTACATGCAATTGTTTCAACATAATTCAATTCTAAAATTGTCTTATTTGGTAACTGACTGATTATTTGTGTATTCATTAAAAGTATTTAATTGAATAATCAAATTCAGCACCTTAACTACATGTAAGTGTTTCAACATAATTCAATTCTA
>JBCCEI010000178.1:0-2520 GCA_039030355.1 Pseudomonadota bacterium
TAACAATAAAGGTCTCATCTAATTACTTATCCTACTAGGTAAAATTAATCTGTATATAAAGTTAGAGCAGAAATATTTTGAAAAGTTCTTTGTCACTATAACTGCTTAGGTACTGCTTGCGACGCATCACTATCAAGCAAGCTTTGCAAAAAATCAATCATGAATGGAGAATTCCAAATCCTTGTGCCAACAGCTCGAAAACGGATATTTCCATCTGGATCTACGATAAACGTAGTAGGCAGAATCGGTATACCCCACTCACCCAATTGCAAAGCGGTATCAAATAATACGGTATAGGAAACCCTATTTAATGCTAATACATCTTCAACACCATCAAAATTATTACCAGCATGTATCGACACAATGGCAAGTTCATCGCTATCAATAAGCTCATAAGCGCTTTGCAGTGTAGTCATTTCACTTTTACAAACATTGCAAGACATTGACCAGAAATTCACCAACACAAATTTTCCTCGAAATTCTTCTAGCCGATGTTTATCTCCCTGCAAATCAGGTAATGCAAAGTTCTCTGCAACGACATTTGGCGGATACTCATCAAACAATTTCCCTTCATCAGCATTTAAAGAAAATACAAAAAAGAAACTTGCAAGCGCTGAAAATAATTTAATTCGCATTTATAAGATTGCTATATTTATTCAACTTTATTCTCATGGGCCCTGTGGTACCTAATAGATTGCGCTTTATTTAATTTTGTTTTCATGTGCCCAGTTTGGATCATCCGTGCTGATATCTCCAATCGGAGCAGCAAAGGCATCCGCTACTAATATTTCTACGTTACTTCCAGTCAACGACAGCATAAATTGCACAACATCTTCCATTTCTTGATCAGTCAAACTTAGTGGCCTAATGAGCGGGCTGAGCACTTCATTTGGTATGCCACCTTGATTATAAAACTGCATTACTTGAAGCAATGTTTGCATCGATCCATCATGCATATAAGGAGATGTGAGTGCGACATTACGAAGACTAGGCGTGCGAAATTTCCATCGGTCGTTAGGATCTTCAGTTACTTCATAGCGACCTAAATCATTTTCTTTCGGCCTTGAGACTCTCTCAATCACCTCATTATCTAATTCCGTAAACACACCTGGAGCCAATTGCACACGGGTCGTGCTTGATACCGCACCCATCGATGCTTGATAACCTAAACCGGTATTATGTAATTCATGATCAGTAAATAGTGCATAATTTTCGTGTATTAAATGGCAAGTTGTGCACTGGCCCTTGCCACTAAAGATTTTAAAGCCACGTTTAACTTGTTCACTAACCGCATCTTCTTGCTTACCAAAGTGCCATCGATCAAAAGGAGAATCCGCTGAATTTAAAGTACGCTGATAATCGGCTAATGCCATCCCTACAGTTTCCATTGTTGGGCCTCGTCCATTAAATGCTTTTTCAAATAGTCCATCATATTCAGGGATGGCTTTGATCTTATTGATAACATAACCGATAGAAGGATTTGCCATTTCATTATGCGCTAAGAGAGGCGCCCAAACTTGTTGCTCTAACGTAGACTCCCTACCATCGTGAAAAAGTTTTTCTAAATAAGCTGAATTATAAATTGTTGGTGAATTTCGTTTACCCGAGCGCCCTTCTACACCTACAGCAGTTAATATTTCGTGATTTGTAAAACCTTGTTCCGGAATATGGCATATTGCGCATGAAAACGTGTCATTAATTGATAAGCGTCGATCAAAGAATAATTTTCTACCTAATGAAATCTTTTCTTTTGTGATGGGGTTGTACTCTGGAACCGGAACAGTTGGGAGACCTAAAGGCGGATTAGTAACAAATTGTATTAAATCAGCTTCTTTTCCAATGCGGTTTTGCAAATCTGAAGTACTGGTTTTGTAATCAACGGAATCATATCCTTGTTTGTTATCACCCGGGCCAAAAATATGTTTATTGATGCTTTTTGATTCTTCAGAAGCACTCTGCAGATTGCCAGTTGCAAATAATAATCCAACAACACCTACTAATATGAATAAATTAACAATATAAATTACATTGCGTGAGCGCATATCAGTCATTCCATTGCATCAGCAGTTAAAATCCCATCCTCAATCAACAATGTTTTAATATCTGCAGCCACCAGTTGATCATGAAGAAATGAAACACTGTATTCTTGTCGAATATTTTGATGTCGATCAATCAAAAAAGCACGTAATACATGTGACATTGCTCCCGTATAGTTTCCTTCATGGTCATACTGCTTAATCACCATTTGTCCATATTCATTCGTAATCGGCAACAATGCTTGTTCTGACCACACACACACCCACACAAACAAGGCACAGGGGTTTAGACGTGTATATACAAGAGCTTTGTCATACACACAACACGGCAAAAAAGAGTGGCATACGCGCGGGGGCAGCAGAATGGGGGAATAGAGGTCTCTGTGTGTGTGTGTTACACCACGTCGGCCTTTAGACCCTTTTCCCTGTCCATTGAGTACAAGTACTGGTCCAGGCACAGCAAGTTGGCCTTGATTGAGGTGGA
>JBCCEI010000179.1:0-2401 GCA_039030355.1 Pseudomonadota bacterium
CCAAAGAAAAATTTTTTTATTATTGTGTGATAAAAAAAAGTATTGCAATGCTGTGTCGTAGCGCTAGCTTTTTGCAAGTTTATCTGCATACATATATTTAAAAAAAAAGAATAGAAAGCCATAACGGCTATTTGAAATAACGCGAGTTGTGTTGCTGACTAAGTTTATTGGGTTATGTCATGCGTTGATCGATTGCCTCTGGCCAGCTGAAGAAAATACGGCTGAGGAGGAAATTTTTCGTGCGCAAAGAACTGACCCATGGCTAGTTGAAACAATAAATTTGTCAGAAACTAATAGAGCAGGAGACGCATCACTCGGGCCTATAATAGGAATTCAACGGCCCCGGCTTGCATCAATTGTCTTCGGGGTATGTTGCGCTTTTTCGTGTAGCTCAATTGCTTTAGCCAGTCAAGAAACAGATAAAGTAGGCATAAATGAGCCGATGAAAATTTCATATTTGAAAATGTTTAATTACTGCATGAAATATTTCATCCATGCTATTCATTGGGCGTTCTATACTGGGTTTATGAGCATGATAATAGTGGCCATGCAAGCATTCATTCGTTGGGGACTGAATCAATTGAATTCTTGGCACTATTATGCATTTGAAGAGCTATACGATGCCGTGGTAACCCATATAGAAAACCCAGACAGCAAATCTATACAACTTACGCACCGACTATCACATTAGATACGCTCTGCATACTACCTAAAGCAATATGTGAGCCTGAGGCAGGTACAGCCACCAAAAGCCCCAGACGCAGTTATCGGATTAACGTATATAGTGCAAGTTGATCAAAAATTGTTTCGTGCAACAGTTTGCGAACATCAAGAATTGCATCAACTGACTACATCGTGTGATGAATGTAGCAAAGACTTTATGCAATGTTATTTAGTTGATTTTGGCGTAAAAATTTTCGTGAGCAAGACAAACTTCTATCTCGAGGAATTCGATCGATATGTAAGCCAATTTCAAGAGGGCGAGGCCAAAACTACAGCAAGTATATACGACATGTTTCCTAAAGAGGAAGCGTGGAGTGTATACGCCACTGATTTCCTGAATCAAATACTTATCGGGAATCCGACTAAGGTTTTATTTCGGGGGGATGGATTTGACTTCATATGTAATGGAAAGTCAGTTCGTCAACTGTTAATTGAGTAGGGATATGGGGTACCATTACAAAACACAAAACGAAGTATTCTAATAACAAAATCAATGTGGGAAAAAGCAAAATTTATACTTAACCCCTATAACTTGACATACTTTTGGCATGTCAAGGTCACGGCCACCACTGCCAACCAAAAGCAAATACGTATTCTATTTGAGGGAGACGGCAATGAAGTGGAAAGTGCCAGTGGGTTTGCCATGGACTGCCTAAACCAGTGTGCTACCGAATATATGGAAGAATTTCCAGTACGCGAAACACATGTGCCTCAACAAAAAAGTACAGACATAGTACCTAAATTAGCGATACCGCATTTAGCTCGCGGGGCAACGTACATGATTATCATGTTCGTATTGTTCTGCAATATTTCAGTATCTTGTGCTGATGATACTAGGCTTGGCCAAGGCTCTGAAATAAACAGTGTGCTGTGGCCAGAGTTTAATAACCGCTATGTAACAACGGGGAAAATGAATGTAAAGGCCGCAAAATCAAACTTAATTAGGCAAATTGCAGCCTTCATTTTACCATTTTTATTGGTTTCACATTTTCTACATAGCTCGACAATTCGGAGATGTATTCAAAAGTCGGATTATCATGCGTCTTTAACGATGAAAGATGTGATATCTTTTATACCAGTTCAAATTTCAGACCGAACTTTCACAGCACTGTTCGATACGGGCGCCACGAATAGCCTCATTTCCATAGAGCTCACAAGAATTTTAGGGCTGGGAATCGCACCTTCCGATGGAAAAAATGCTCAGTCTTTAACGGGGCATTCCATTAATATAGTAGGAACCACAACATTAAAGTTAACGTTAGCCAATACCACAGTAGAAATGAAAATGTATGTTACTAACAACTCTCCATATAAGCTACTCCTAGGTACGGATTTTATGCGAGAATTGGGTAAAATACAATTAGACTATGAAAATGGGATTTTAAGAGCGGGGTGTACAATGGTGCCATTGGGACAGTTTACGGGTGGATGATACTGATGCGTTTGTAAAGGAAACCTTGGTAATCCCACCTAACTGTGCAATGGTTATTTACGCTACAGTTAAAAATCCCATGACAACTGATGGTATTTTCACTCCTAACAACGAATTTCAAGATAAAACAGCTTTACTGGTTGCAAACGCAGTGGTTCCTTCCAATACCGACCAAACAATACCAGTTAGGCTAATAAATTTCTCCAACTCAAACATAACTATCTATAAAGATATGCGTATTGGAAA
>JBCCEI010000180.1:0-2137 GCA_039030355.1 Pseudomonadota bacterium
TAGCGCCCTTATTATTCTCAATTCTAATTAAGAATGAAGCAACAATTAATATGTGCCGTTCTTAAGATGATTGAATAAATTCAGTTGTGCAGCAATGTTAATTGCAAAAGTTAATACGATGCATAGTACAACCATAATCCACATAATGAGCTCCTATTTAATTCCGCTATTGAGATCTAAATTTATAGCCTAAAGTATACTGATTTAAGAAATTTGTAACAGTATGTTATCGATTAAACGCGCTTTCCCCAGCCAGGCGGCACCTAAAATAACAATAGAATCAGTAGCATATGCAGGATCACCTAAATCAGCAGCATCACGAATAGCGACATAATCTGGCTTAAATCCAGCCAATGAAAGCTGGCCCATCGCTTGGTTTTCAAGTGCATCATAGTCGCGAAAACCAGACTCAATTTGTGTCTTTACTCGCTGCAAAGCCACATAAAGATGACATGCATTAGGTCTCTCTTCAGCATTTAAATATACATTACGTGAGCTATACGCTAATCCATCATGTTCTCTTTGTGTTGGCACAGAAACAACTTGTATCGCAAAGCCTAAATCTTTGACCAATTGTTTGATAATGATGAGTTGTTGATAATCTTTTTCGCCAAAAATGGCTACATCTGGGTTAACAATCGCAAATAATCTAGCGACAACTTCAACAATGCCATCAAAAAAACCAGGTCGGTATACACCACATAATTCTTGGTTCAAAGGATGTTTTGGAATTTCATTCTTTGGTTTATGTTCTTCTGCATACACTTCGTCATGCTCTGGCATAAAAACCAAATCGACTTTTTCGTTTTCTAATCCAGCTAAATCTTGTTCTGGTGTGCGCGGATAGGTTTGCAAGTCTTCCTTGCGATCAAACTGCAATGCGTTAACAAAAATGCTACAAACAACTTTATTGCCACAACGATGCGCATGTTTAATCAATTGCATATGCCCTGCGTGCAAATTGCCCATCGTGGGCACGAAAACAATTTTGTTGCCTGTAGATTTCCACAGCTCCATTTGCTGTCTTAGTTCAGATACGGTACTAAAAATTTTCATACGATATTGAGGGAATTCTGATTTATTATGAGGCGAGGCAAAAAATGTCGAAAAGAGCGATTTGTATAGTTAATACATGAGCGAATTTGAGATCATTTTTTAACGAAGCATCAGATTAAATCAGGATTTCTTATACGGGAAACTTGTGATTTTTCACATCGCTTACGTAATTAGAGATTGCTGTGGGAATATCATCCGCATTCGCTAAAAAGTTTTTTGCAAATTTTGGCGTTACACCATGCGTTATCCCAATTACATCATGCAAAACTAAAATTTGGCCATCACAATCTTCTCCTGCACCAATACCGATGACAGGAATCGCTGATTGCTGAGTGATTTTTTGCGCCAATGAATTGGGAACACATTCTAGTAACAACATGTCTGCGCCTGCTGCTTGTAAACTTTGTGCACTTTCCATAAGTTCATTTGCACTTGCATCATCCTTACCTTGCATGGCATAGCCACCAAGCTTGTGAATATATTGCGGTCGCAATCCTAAATGCGCACAAATTGGAATGCCACACTCGCTGAGTTCTTGCACAATACTTACTTGCCGGCTGGAGGCCTCGAGTTTAACCATTTGCGCGCCACCCAATTGAATGAGATCTGTAGCATTCTCTAAGGCTTGTTCCACATTGGTGTATGACATGAAGGGCATATCGACAATAACAAATGCATTCTTAACAGCAGCGCTGACACACTGGCTGTGATAGATCATATCTTCCATGGTGACTGAAACTGTACTGTCTTGCCCTTGTACGACCATGCCCAGAGAATCGCCAACCAAAATCACATCCATTCCAGCTTGATCCAGAATGGCTGCAAAACTTGCATCATAAGCAGTTAAACATGCAATCTTTTCATCACTTGTTTTCATCTTATGTAAACGCGTAAGCGTAATATTTTTTTGCGGTTTATGGATACTCATGATTCTTTAGATAAGTATTAACCAGCGAAAGGCAATGGGTTAAAGTATCTTTTACCCGCTTCCATCTTGAGAATTTCGCCCAGCAATTGCTCATAATCTTTTTCATTATTTATAAAATCGATATCACTTGCATTAACAATCAAACAGGGTGCA
>JBCCEI010000181.1:0-2113 GCA_039030355.1 Pseudomonadota bacterium
TCCAACTTCATTGCGTGAAGCATTTGATGTTGGATCATTATTTGAAGGATCTCTTTTTATAACGTAATGAATTAAATTTTTGCCACTATCAAAAGTGATTAAACCTTTCATGTAATAAGCATAGTCAATGCTTGGGTGTTGTGGATTAAGTTGAATGAATCGATTGACAGTGCTTAAAGCCTGTTCAATATTATTTTGCTTATAATATGCAAAAGTTAGTTCTAATAGACCTTGTTGGGCATAACGACCAAATGGATAACGACTTTGTAATAGCTCAAATTGTTCAATCGATGCAGTAAAGTCTTTTGCAATTAATGCTTGATGTGATTTTATATACAATTTTGCTGCAGATTCATCGGCAGCTATTTCTGGGTCTTTTTCTTCTTTGTCTTTTCCAAATGGCCATAATGATGAGCATCCACTGACTGAAATAACAAGCGCTACAATGCAGATGATCTGCAAAATGGATCTTTTTTCTTTATATGTATAGTCTTGCATATGTTTTAAGTATAACCATTTTTACAGCGTATCCGTACAAGAAAGTGAACAAAAAAGAAAAATTAGCAACCGTTATTCCTGAAGAATATCGGGGTTTACGGTTAGATCATGCATTGGCGAAAATCTATCCAGAGTACTCGCGTGCACGTCTGCAAAAATGGATTAAATCTGGAGAAATTAAAATTGATGGACAGGTATTGCGTCCAAAAGATCGTGTCCATGGCGGTGAAAACATAGAAGTTGATGTAGTTTTTGAAGATGAGGTGTTGCTTGAACCTGAGAATATACCGCTCAATATACTCTATCAGGATGATCAAATTATCATTGTTAATAAGCCTGCAGACTTCGTTGTTCATCCCGGGGCGGGTAATGCAAATGGCACCATGGCGAATGCATTGCTCCATCATTTCCAAGAATTAAGAGTTGTTCCGAGAGTAGGTATAGTACATCGGCTTGATAAAGATACTACTGGATTACTTGTTGTTGCCAGAGAAAATAAAGCACATACAAATTTAGTTGAGCAATTACAGCAGAGAACGGTTTCAAGAAAATATATTGCACTTGTGCATGGCGAATTTATTTCTGGAGGAACATATGATGATCCAATTGGAAGACATTCAGTTGATCGCAAAAAAATGGCTGTGAAACCAAGTATTGGTAGAGAGGCTATTACGTACTACCGAATTAGAAATAAATTTAATGGATTTACATTGCTTGATGTAAATTTAGAAACGGGGAGAACGCACCAAATACGTGTGCATATGGCGCACCATCAACATCCAATAGTTGGAGATCGGATTTATGGTCGAAAAATAAATGCGAGTAAGAAAAAGATACTTTCTTTGTTAGCGGCATTTCCGCGTCAAGCGCTACATGCAGAGCAATTATCATTCAAACATCCTGCTACAAATAAAGAGGTATCATTTCATGCGCCAATACCCAGTGATTTTCAAGAATTGATTGATGCGTTGACAACCAACCATGTCGCTTGAATTTATATTCCCAGATTGGCCGGCGCCAAAAACAGTTAGATGTATGTCTACAACACGATCAGGTGGCTTGAGTAAAAATGAGTATGCCTCTTTCAACCTAGGTGGACATGTACAAGATTCTTTAGAGTTGGTTAGCCAAAACCGAAATTTACTTCTAGAAGAACTCCAGCTTCCGAGTGAACCTGTTTGGTTGAATCAAGTGCATGGTAATAATGTATTGAAATTAGATGATACCACTCAATCAAATATCATCGCAGATGCTTCCTACACTGATAAAACTGGAATAGTTTGCGCAATCTTAACTGCGGATTGCTTGCCAGTTGTATTTTGTGATCAAAAAGGAGAATACATAGCCGCTGTTCATGCTGGCTGGCGGGGATTAGCAAATGGTGTTCTTGACAATACGCTACAAGCCTTACCAGTAGATAATGACGAGCTGATGTGTTGGCTGGGTCCTGCTATTGGTCCAAATATGTTTGAAGTAGGTAGCGAGGTGGTTCAGCAATTTACTGATAAAGATAAAGTGCATGAAAATGCATTCAATGTAAAAGCAAATAATAAATATTTAGCTGATATATACCAACTTGCCAGAAACATCCTCTTAAAACATGGTGTACACCAAA
>JBCCEI010000182.1:0-2051 GCA_039030355.1 Pseudomonadota bacterium
ACTTGGCGCGCATCCCAAATCGCTTTCTGTGGTCGAACACATCCATCTGTACTATCATCTTTATGCTCTGCAAGGTCTTCTTGCATATCAGAACGTATTTTCTGCTGCTTAGATACATCATAAATAAACTTTGCGCGATCTCTAGCTCGATTATTTAAACCTTCTAAGGTGTGCTCTAAATCACCTATTAGTTCAATTTGTGGATGATAATTTTGGTCAATTTCTGCAGGAAGAAAATCGGCATGTATAATTTTCTTGTCACAATTTGGATTCCATAATTTCGGATGATACTCAACCATGTCAAAACCTAATGTAATCACCACATCAGCTTGTTCAATTAAGTATGACATTCGATCACGACTGCCTAATCCAATCGTGAACATGCATTGATCAGAATCAACATCAATACATCCTTTTGCCATAAACGTACTCATCGCTCCAATCTTGGTTAACTCACAAAATTTTCTCAGCTGAGCACTTGCATCTTTTCGCGCCACACCATTTCCAACTAGAATAATTGGATACTTAGAAGTAGCGATCATTTCAAACGCATTATCAATAACCGCTTCATCTGGAACAGAACGCATATAGCGTTGAGGTTTTATTGGCTGTGCATCCGTTTGTTCCTTCGCAATATCTTCTGGTAACTCAATATGAACTGCGCCAGGTTTTTCAGTTCGTGCCACGCGAACCGCTTTACGAATAATTTCAGGAATAGTATTTGGATGCAGCACGGATGTCGCCCATTTGGTAACTGGCTCAAACATTTTCACCACATCCATAATTTGATGAGATTCTTTATGTAAACGCAGAGTTGAGCCCTGCCCAGTTAACACAAGCATAGGCGCTCGATCCATGTTTGAATCTGCAACACCCGTAATTAGATTTGTAGCACCAGGACCTAATGTTCCTAGACATGCAGCTGGATTTCCTGTTAAACGACCATAAATTTCTGCCATAAACGCTGCACCTTGTTCATGACGCGTAAGAATAAATTTTATTTTTTTCGAGTCTTCTAATGAAATCATGAAATCAGCATTTTCTTCTCCAGGGACCCCAAAAATATATTCAATATTTTCTTCTTCTAGACACTTAACAAAAAGATCTGATGCTTTCATACAAGCTCCCAATTTTTTTTATATTTGATTTATTTAAAAATAATTATTCGTTTAACAATTAGACCGAAATCCTAAATTTATCTTACAGCCAAGCGAAAAGTGTATCTTTTCGCTCAATTTATGTCTCGGCTTTAACAACAAAATGAGATTACCAAAATTCAAAACCATTGCTTGCGCCAATAAAACATCATGATTTGTTTAATGTCTATGCGATATGAGCGATAATGGCTTGTAATATTTTGCATTGTATTCCGTTCATCTATCACAACATGCATACCTGATAATAATTCTTAAAAGGGGCGAAACCATGATGGCTGAATTACCCATATTCGTTATACGATTCCTTGAAATAGCGGCATTTCTAATCATCTTTGTTTTTGGCTTATTCGTGCTATATGTCATTGTTTTATATATCTTAGATAAATCTCAAACGGCTCATGCAATTCGTCATAACTTCCCTGTTATCGGCCGATTTCGCTACTTCTTTGAAGAATTAGGAGAGTTTTTCCGTCAATACTTCTTCGCCATGGATCGCGAAGAATTGCCCTTTAACCGTGCCGAACGCTCTTGGGTTTACCGCGCAGCAAAAAATATTGATAACACCATAGCATTTGGATCCACACGTGATTTGCGCCCCACAGGTTCAGTGTTATTCGTTAACTGCCCATTCCCTACATTGGACCGTGATGCTGCTCCAACGAGTGATGTGACGATTGGTCCTTACACAGAGCACCCTTATACCACAGACTCAATATTCAACATTTCAGGCATGAGTTACGGTGCGATCTCAAAGCCCGCTGTATTAGCACTTTCAAATGGTGCGCGTATGGCAGGTTGCTGGATGAATACCGGCGAAGGAGGATTATCTCCCTATCACCTAGAAGGTGGCGCCGATATTGTATTTCAGATTGGTACCGCAAAATATGGGGTTCG
>JBCCEI010000183.1:0-2028 GCA_039030355.1 Pseudomonadota bacterium
AGATTTAAAGAATCAGTAGTAAGGATTAAAATGAAATACAAATTACTCGCTGCCAGTATTTTAGCCACCCTAAGTACCTCAGCGATGAGCGCAACCTATAAATTAGAAGAATTAGGTGGTCTAGATGGCGCAAAACATAATTACGTAACAGATGTCAGTGAGAATGGTCATATTATAGGCTTAGCTAATGGGTTATATAATTTCCCAATAGATATCTCATATCTCGATTTCACAGATTCATCTTTTGAGAGTGCTTATAATGCAACAAAAGATGCGTACGAAACAATAGGCAAAGAAATTACCTTTACACTTGATGATATTGAAAATAATGATGCGGTTCATACGAATGCTGATGCTCATGCATTTATGCTTAGTTATATCACGAGTTCAAATCCGGGGCGTCTAACTGATTCTGAATATCAGAAAGTATCCAATGGTGTTGCCACTGTATATACGAGTGAAGGCTCATCAGAACAAGTAATATTTGATGAACAATCACTTGATTATGATGGATTAACACGTTCAACGACAAACCTTCTAACGGCCGTTTCTGAAGATGGTGTTATGGTTGGTTGGGGAAGCGATCCTTATGAGAAAACGTCTTTTACTCAAACGGATGAAGATGAAGAAGAGACTCACTTTTTAAGAGACTTTCTCAGTCGAGCAATGGTGATCTCAGCATCAGGTGATAAAGTGCCACTAGCACCAGAATTTGATGAGTATGGTGGTTTTAGTGCTGCATACGACATAATTCAAACAAATAGTGGCTATGATGTCGTAGGCACTGTTTCAGTGGATATTGCAGAGGATCCATTAGAGGATATTGAAGAAAAATGTGATGGTGAAGATGAACCTGTATCGGATTGTGTCGAGGTTTATAATAGAAGTTACAGCAGTGGTATTTTTAACAAACGAGCTGTTAAGTGGTCACTGGATAGCAATTTAAATGTAACTAATACAGAATTTTATGGCATTGGATTAACACCAGAAGATGATGAAGGTATCGCATTTAGAAGTAGTGCTTATCTTATTAACGAAAATGGATTAATCGCCGGAACATCAGATGTTCGCTACAAAGATACTGATACAGTAGTAACCATGCCAGTTGTTTTTGAGAACGGTGAAATTAAAGAGTTCTTAGACCAAGAAGATGGCTGGGATTCTGGTCAGGCTTTCGCTCTTAATAATGACGATGTAATAGTTGGCTATGCTAACAAAATTATTGAAGGTGGCTACAGAACTAAGTTTTACTACTATGATAAAAAAAGTGGAAGTGTAGTTTTTCCAACTGATTTCTTCTCAAGCTCTAGTTCAGTTGCAAATGATATTAATGATAATGGTATTGTAGTTGGTCAAGGGGAAACTGACATCTATAATACATCATCACGTCGTCGTGAAGGTTTCATGTACACCATTGGTGAAGACTCAATTGTTAACTTAAACGATTTATTGCCTTGTTATGAAGACGATGGTGAGACTCGTTATAAATACACAGTTGCTGAAGCTAAAGCTATAAATAACGATAATGAGATTTTTGGTGTTGCTACTAAAACAGTCGAAAAGACCGATACATTCGGCAATGTAACTGTAGATGTTGATGGCAATATCGAATATGAAAGTGTCGCAGTGGCTGTTAAGTTAACACCAATTGACGGCTCTGTTGAAGAATGTCCTGCAGAAGAGATTGAACAATACGAGCGTCAATCAGCAAGCTTCCCTTGGTATGCATTATTGCTATTACCATTTGCAGCAGCACGTCGTGTATTTCGCAAGAAGTAATAATTAGAGAGTTGTTTGGAATGCAAATAGCTTTGTTGCAAGAAATAAAAAACCCAGCGTTAAGCTGGGTTTTTTGTCTATACTGAAATCAGTTATTTTTTATGGCGATGTATCCATGCTTTACGGACTGAGCGTTTCCAAAGCATGTCGGTACCAAAATAACCAATGATTGCCGCAGCTGTTGCACATATAAATGAGCCAACTAAAAATGCAGGGCCAATTGTTGTAAGGCTATCTATAAACCATTGC
>JBCCEI010000184.1:0-2020 GCA_039030355.1 Pseudomonadota bacterium
AGTCGATCCATTTGGGCAAAGCTTCCTTCCAAAAGTTCAAACACTTGAGACGGCTGACGTTGGGAACTCCACGCAGTAAATCCTGCGATATCGGCAAACAAAATGGTTGTAGCAGGGAACATGTCCGCAATTGGTTCACCCAGTGCTCCTGGGTTTACAACCCTTAATTAATATAAAATAGCTTAAAGCAGCCAGAATAAGCCCATAATCGCGCATCATGCAGGAATTGTGCAGGAATAACTTATCCTGCTAATTATCAGCACACTAAATAATCACTTAACTTATTGAATTAATTGGTGGCTATGGGTGGACTTGAACCACCGACCCCAGCATTATGAATGCTGTGCTCTAACCAGCTGAGCTACATAGCCAAACTTATTTGACGGGATGGCGGACCATATATAACGCCTCGTGGGCTGTCAATTCTACCCAAAAGCGCTATACATTAAACCTAAAATGAACGACATCCGCTTCCTGCATCACATAATCTTTGCCTTCTAGTCGCCATTTCCCTGCATCTTTTGCACCCGCCTCACCATTGGCATCAACGTAATCCTGATAACCCACAACCTCTGCACGAATAAAGCCTTTTTCAAAATCGGTATGTATTTTACCGGCTGCCTGAGGTGCAGTAGCTCCACTTGCAACTGTCCAAGCCCTCGCCTCTTTTGGCCCTGCTGTGAAGAAAGTTTGCAAACCAAGTAGCTCATATCCCGCTCTGATAACACGATTTAGCCCTAGCTCTTCAAGTCCAAGTTCAGATAAATATTCTTGTTGTTCGGAACCATCAAGCTGTGCAAGCTCGGCTTCAATTTGAGCGCATACGGGGATCACTTGAATTGATCTTTTGTTGGCAATCTCTACAAGTTTTTCTAAGTGTGCATTATTTTCAAAACCGTCTTCAGCAACGTTTGCAATATAAAACGCAGGTTTTGCAGTTATCAAATGCAATTCTCGCATTAACGGTTTTTGTTCTTCACTTACCTCAAAACTAAACGCAACTTCTTCATTTTCTAAATGTGCTTTTAATTTTTTAAAGAGTTCTTCTTGGGCTAATGCGTCTTTATTTCCTGATTTTGTGTGTTTAGCTACTCTGGTGATCGCTTTTTCGACCGATTCAATATCGGCAAGAACGAGTTCGGTATAAATTGTTTCCAAATCTGACAGTGGATCAATTTTTCCATCGACATGAATAATATTTTCATCATCAAAACAGCGCACCACATGTGCAATGGCATCGGTTTCTCGTATATGCCCTAAAAATTGATTACCCAAACCTTCACCTTTTGATGCACCGGCGACCAAGCCTGCAATGTCCACAAACTCGATGGTTGTTGGGATAACTTCAGCTGATGCTGCAATTTCTGCCAAGATATTAAGTCGAGAATCCGGCACTGGCACGATACCGACATTTGGATCGATAGTGCAAAATGGATAATTTTCTGCAGCTATTTCCGTCGCTGTGAGCGCGTTAAACAATGTGGACTTGCCTACATTAGGCAAACCCACAATTCCGCATTTAAATCCCATTATGCGGTGACCAATTTTAGAAAACCCATGATTTGTTCTGATACTTTGTTAGAAAATCTCTCGAAATACTCATGTATGCACTATATACACTCCGTTTTCTCAAGATTTCCTGCCTCGTCTCAAAACAAATCATGGATTTTTCGTTCATTTTCAAATTCATAGCACTTAGTTAGATTCACTTTTTGTGTGCAATTTTTGCATTGCTGATTCTAGCTCTCCCGCTATGCACTCATCCATCACGTTCATTGCATCAATGATGGCATTTTCAATTTCATCACGGTCGTGTTGATTAACCCTTTTAAGCACATAGTTAACCACTTGGTCTTTGTGGCCCGGGTGCCCCACACCAATGCGAAGGCGCCAAATATCTCTACTTAAATGCGCAAAAATACTACGCAAACCATTATGCCCACCATGGCCACCTGCCCACTTAATTTTGACTTCACCATTGGGCAGATCAATTTCATCATGCGCGACGAATACTTGTTCG
>JBCCEI010000185.1:0-2012 GCA_039030355.1 Pseudomonadota bacterium
AGGCATAAGTTTTAGTAATGATGAATTGCGCCGTTATGATGCGGTTTTTCCTGCTAGATAAAGTTGTTTAGAAAAGTAGACCCTAAAGAATGTTTCAAAATCCAATAACAAGATTTAAACAGTTTTATTCAAGAGGCTTTAAAGAGCAACTTGTTACTGCTTTTTTAACTGGTATTTTTATTACTGCGGTTTTGTCTACTTATTTGATTTCAGTATTTACTTCTAAGAAAGTTGAAGAAAAAGTTGAGTCGGATAGTTATCAAATTACGCGTGATTTTGCAGATAGAAATACGTTAGCGCTGCTTTACTTCAGTGAGGAAAGTGCAAGGGAGAACGTTGAAGCTATTAAAAACTTCCCAGATGTGAAAGGTGTTGCAGTTTTTGATTTTAGTAAAAAATTATTAATTGCGGATGGTGAAGAAACCGCTCTCGATGAAAATCATAAGTGGCCATCAGATATCGAGGTAATTGCTGAAACAGACAATGCTTGGTATTTTGCGGCACCGGTGTTTGCGAGAGGCGATGATCCGGTTATCGGAGGTGTGCCCTTTGTAGAAGAAGTGCAAGAGAAAGAATTGCTTGGTTATGTTCGTGTGCATGTTAGTAAAGATCGATTACTTGCATTAAAACGAACAATTTTAGGCATCACAGTTTTAATTACGCTTGTGTTGTCTATTATTTTGGCAATGGCGTTATGGTCCATTACCGATCGCGTCATTAGACCCCTTAGAGAACTCGCATTATTTATGCGTGAAGCTGAGGAAGGCAATATGGGCATTCGCTCTGAGTTATGGGGTCCTAAAGATATCACTATGATGCAACATGCTTTCAATACTATGATTAAAGCGCTAGGTGATCGTGAGTATAACTTAGAAAGTGCACGCCAATCCGCACTTGCCTATGCGCATGCAAAAGGCGAATTTGCTGCGAATGTTAGCCATGAATTGCGTACGCCATTGAATGGCATTATTGGCATGCTAGATATTCTTAAAGAAACCGAATTATCAGCTAAGCAAAAAGAATATGTGAATGTTGCACAAGATTCAGGTGATGCGCTTTTAAGTTTGATTGATGATGTGCTTAGTTTTTCCAAAATGGATTCTGGAAAAACAGAAATTATTCATGAGCAATTTAATTTACGCGATATGTTGGATGATCTTGTAGGAGTTCTAACAGGGCATGCCAGTGCAAAAGATCTCGATATCGCTTACATCATTGATAAAGATGTTCCGATGCATTTGAAAGGGGATGTCAGCCGTATTCGACAGCTATTAATAAATTTAGGGGGTAATGCTGTCAAATTTACCGATCGGGGTGAAATTGGATTTCGCGTACACCGTGTAGACTCGTATGGCAATCATCTCGTTTTGCGGTTTGAGGTTTCTGATACTGGTGTGGGAATTTCTGAAGATGCGCAAAATAAAATTTTCGAGGCTTTTCAACAAGCAGATGCGTCCACTACAAAGAAATTTGGCGGAACAGGCTTAGGTTTAGCAATTTGCAAACAATTAATTGAATCGATGCGTGGTGAGATTGGAGTAGAGAGCGTTGATGGGAAAGGGAGTACTTTTTGGTTTGAAATTCCATTTAAGGAAATGCCAGCAGCGAATGAAACATATGATGTTAGACATACTACTGCTACAGGATTGCGAATTATCGTTGTAGACGATAGTGAAATCGTGCGTGCTAATTTACAGCAAACATTCGAAGAATGGGGTGCTTATGTAAGATGTGCAGCGAATGATGAACAAGCAATTGATTTGCTTCGTACTGCTAACGATTGTAATAAGGCCTTTGATGTAGCATTCATTGATGAATTAATGGGTGACACAAATGGAATTGAACTGATTCGATCAATCACAAAAGATTCTACAATTTCTCCGTTAAAGCTTGTCTTAATGACAAATCAGAATAATCCTGAAGCATTTGTTGAACGTTTTAGAGAGATTGATTCATATATTAAAAAACCACTACGACAATCAAATGTATTCAATTGTATTTCTGAATTGATC
>JBCCEI010000186.1:0-1945 GCA_039030355.1 Pseudomonadota bacterium
GCAAACAACAAAGGTTATTGTTACCGTAGTATCAATATCCCCCCAGTTTGAGGCAAGCTCGGTGAAGTACCATGGGCTCATAAAATGAAAAACGACTGAGCCTACGACTAAAAGTATGATCACAATGGCGACAGCCATATTAACGCTCCCTAGTGATTAAATTATTATTAACAGACTGCATTACTTGTTAGGTGCCAAAGCACTTACAATCAATAAAAATTAACGTAAATAACCCCAACAAGTACAAAATCGAAAAACCAAACAGTTTGCGTGTACTTTGATGTGTGATTGGCTTACGCGCAAAATCTATAGTGAGTACCAAGTACGCAATACCTAGTGCTGATGCAAGCACTAAATAAGTCGTGCCCACAAGTCCTAACCAGTACATTGCTAAGCTGGCTGGAATTAATGCAATGGTATACAGCAACATGCGAATCTTAGTTGTACGATCACCTCTTACTACAGGTAGCATAGGCAAGTTGGCATTGCGGTATTCTTCTTTACGCAATAAGGCCAGTGCCCAAAAGTGTGGCGGCTGCCAAATAAACATGATTAAAAACATCACCAATGCGGGCCAGGCGATTTCATTATTAACTGCGGCCCAACCAATCACAGGTGGCATAGCACCAGCAACACCACCAATTTCAGTGCAAAGTGGTGAACTGCGTTTCAACCATATGGTATAGATCACAACATAAAAGAATGTGGTGGCCTGAACTAAAATGGCAGTGAGTGGATTGACTAAATAAAAAAGAATTGCAAACGACCATAAACTTAACATTACCCCAAGCCATAATGCTTGTTGTGGATGCAATCGAGAACTGGGTAGAGCACGTGTTCGTGTTCTCGCCATGTGTTTGTCCACTTCACGGTCAACGTAGTTGTTGAATGCGCCACTGGCAGCGGAGGCCAAACCTGTGCCAAGTAATGTGAGAATTACTAAATCAATTGCAAGAGAGGCGCTGCTTGCTAACCACATACCGGAAAACGTAGTCACAAGTACAAGCAATGCAATGCGTGGTTTACATATTTCTACAAAATCAGATAGTAAACTTCTTGTTACTGCTAGGGTTGCGCTCACTGTTATTACTTTATTTTTATTATGCGTGATTTTGAGTGTAGTTTAGTTTTCAATCCTTTTAAGTGGGCAGAAAGGATTGAAGTACTGAATGTCAGTTGCCACTAATTCTGCTTCGGGATGTTTGCTTTTCATTACAGCTTTAACGGTTTCTTCCTGACTCTTCCATGTATAAATTAATATCAAATATTTACCATCTTCAAGGTCATCATGAAACTTGGCCAGTTTTCGATTTTCGCATGCGACACCAGCAAGTCCCCCTTCCCATGTTCCAAACAAGGTAAACAAGGCAATGACAATTAAGTAAACATATTCGGGCATATTTGGACCAAAAGGTTTGAAGTACATCAGTGCACCTGCAGCAAACACACCGATTATGAAGCCTATTAACGCGCCAATTCCTCCATCACGCACCATGTCAAGCGTTTCTAAGTAATTGCTTGAGTGAACATGTTCTTTGTTTAACCCTGCCTCATCTTTACTTATTACATGTATGAACCAATCATTGATACCTACATCATGTAAGTCATCAGAAATTTGATGCGTACTCTTTAATGTAGGAGAAAGATAGTAATTCGTTTTCATCGATTTAACCCCTCGCTGTTATATGCAGATTTAAACATATCCCTGCTAAATCTATCGGCTTTTTATTCTTGTTTACACCACCAAAAAATTTATACGTTTTTATTATTATTTTTTATGGTGTTTGACCCGCTAAATAAAATTTACTTAACAAGCGTATAGACAGATAACAATGATTTATTATGCATTATAAATAGCAGCGTATTGATAATAGTTTTATATGAGTTTCATAAACTTTTTTAGAATATGTTTAATAAGATAATTTTTTAATTGCCGCTATTTATA
>JBCCEI010000187.1:0-1903 GCA_039030355.1 Pseudomonadota bacterium
ATGCACCGCACACCAAAAAGTAGAAGGTGTCTAGTGCATACTGTAATTCAAATATATTGTTTTCCACAATTTCACTCCTATTAGGAATTTAGTTTTTCTTTATTCGTTCTATAGAGCTTCTGCCCCAGTTTCACCGGTACGAATGCGAATTGCCTGTTCAATTGATGTAACAAAAATTTTGCCATCACCAATTTTCCCCGTATTTGCCGCTTTGCTAATCGCTTCGATCGTTGAGTCTAATAAGCCGCTATCGATCGCAACTTCTAACTTCACTTTTGGTAAAAAATCTACGACATACTCTGCACCTCGATATAACTCAGTGTGACCTTTTTGCCGCCCAAAGCCTTTTACTTCAGTTGCAGTTACACCAGTTACCCCAATTTCAGACAGCGCTTCACGTACATCATCAAGCTTAAAAGGCTTAATAATTGCTGTAACAAGCTTCATGACTTAATCTCCTTTATCGTTTTTGTGTTTAATATTTTTAGAGTGTGTAGCCGCACTCTTAAAGCACGGCTACTTTCTTTTCTGTTGGAAAGTTAACTGCCCCAACTCATGATGTCGAAACTACGATGCAGGCCTACATAAGCAGATGTTTCATCTCCATCGCCAGGGCTCCCACCATCACTTGTTAAACCTGCAGGGTCGTCATCAAGATCGGTATGAACAATTGCTGCTGTAACATCAAAACCTGCAACTTCAAATCCATATCCCAATTCAAAATATTCACCAAGCTGATCATCAGCATCATCACCAAACATGCCATAGGTTAGGTAAACACCGTTGTACCCAGCTGTAAGTGCAAGAAAGTCATATTCATCACCTTCTATGTTGCCGTCGTCATCAACGAAATCACCATTGTATTCACCCGTGGTATATTCGAGATCAAGTGACCAAACATCATTCGACCAGCCTGTGTAAAAATTTATTTCGTTGTATTCATTGTCAAAGCTATCTGAATACTGGTACGTAGTACCCCCAGCTCCTAAATAGAAACCATTTGCGAACTCATGTACGTAACCCGCGTAAATGTCATATTCAACACCGTCATCTACATCCGCAACCCAAGTACCTAGATAAAATCCACCAACTTCTAAATCAAGGCCACCGTTACCCGACGCAGTATCATTCTGGACAATACCTCGAAAAATATATTCTGAGAGAATTCCGGCGTTACCTGAAAGTGTCGCTTCAGCAGATGCATTAGATGTAAAAATTGCTGTACTCGTTGCTAAAACAGCGGCCCCTAATGTCATTGCACGTAGGTGCTGTAGTTTCTTATTCATTTTCAATACCCTCCAAAGGCGTTAGTTAATATTTCAGTCATAGCAATGCATGTGCTGTGCCAACTTTTTTGTTATATTTAAATCAATAACTTATGGGCTTATTGGCGAGATGCACCAAAATAATGCTCACTCATAAATCATAGTTGCACTAATATGGTGCGCTTAGATTGCAATAAATTTCGTTACACTATGGATGTTCATGAATGGAGCATTGAGATGAAAATAGATACGGAATCATTGGATCGAGCAGTAAATGAAATCGTTAGTAAGATTTCTGCTGTGATTCCTGAAGATTTAAAAAGTGCTAAGCAGGGATTGGAAAAAAATGCACGTGCGACGGTTGAGGGCGCTTTTCAAAAATTAGATCTCGTGACACGCGAAGAGTTTGATGTGCAAGTAATGTTGCTGTCTAAAAGCCAAAAACGAGTGAAAGAATTAGAACAACGACTCAGCCAATTAGAAGAAACTATAAAAAGCAAATAATAAAAACTTCAAAATGAGGTCCGGCCTGAAAGAGACGGGTGTGCATTCAAGAGCACGGCGCCACGAGTCTCGGTCGCGATGGTGCGTAGGAGCCCAATGAATTGCCGGGCCTGGAGCCGGGAGTTCTCATTGCC
>JBCCEI010000188.1:0-1902 GCA_039030355.1 Pseudomonadota bacterium
ATCGTCTTGTGCCATTTCTAATCGATCAAACATTGACTCCCAAGCCGTTATACTTGTCAGCGGTAATGCAGCAGCTTGTGCAAAATCAAGTGACTTTGGTTTATTACCAACAATGCGTTCATCTACCAGATGAAATTCACTGTTGCACCCAGGTTGGGTAAAACTGCCGGCATAAAATACTTCATCACCTACTTTAAATAGACTAGCCTCATCACCCACTGCTTCAACCACTCCTGCTGCGTCCCAGCCTAAAATTCGAGCTGTTTCCTCAACTTTATCTTGAGGTGCACGCATTTTGGTATCCACTGGGTTCACTGCAATTGCTTTTACTGAAACTAATAGCTCTCGCCCGGAAGGAGCGGGTTTGTCGATCTCAACATCAACTAAGGCATCAGATTCTTCAATCGGTAGGTATTTAAATAAGCCAACAGCTTTCAAGACTTTTGCTCCATATGTAAGTTAAATCAGGCTAGTAGTATTTGGGTGCATTATCCCACAATATCAAGTACTTATCGTGCAGACAGGATACTTTTTGAACATTAAAGTTATATTAAGTAAGAATTATTATACAGAAGGTAATTATTCTTCTAGTTCAATCTCCGCTACCGGTACGCCATGATCCGAAGTAACGCGATCAGCTTTTCTTTTGGTTAATGACCAATCAAATAAATGATCATTAAAAATATGTTGATACGTTACCTTGCCTATGCGCTTCGAGTTGCGATGATAGAACTCTTGTGAAACCAGAATATGGTCCAATACATTACGCTGCCCGTGATGAATATGTGTGTAACTAAAATCTTTTAGGTCTTGACGAGTTTGAATAATGTTCGTGCTGTATAACAACACATCCCAATACATACGTTTTATTTTAGAGGGCCATCGAAAATCTGGTGCATCACCTGCAATAATCTGAGTGCTACTGCTATCTACCGTATCATTCAAATCACCTAAAACGATGAGTGGTTGTTTATTATCTTGTATGTCTTCAACAATTTTTGCACGTAATGCGGTAGCTTCTAAACTACGAATCACTTGTGCTCGCAACGATCCAAGCGCACGATGCACAGGATTTTCACGATCTTCATCTTCTTTATAGATTGGACGTTTAGATTTTAAATGCGCAACATAAACAATCACTGTAGCATCCGTATTTGGTATTTGAATTTCTGCACGCAGCGGTGGGCGTTCAAACTTTTTTATTGGCACATCGATTAACTTTTCAACACCATCAGGATTTTTACTTGGGATTTGGAAATCGGTACTGTTTGGAAAATTTTCAATCGAGTGATGATGTAGCACTTTAAAACGTGTTGCTAAACCCACTTTTGGTCGTATAGCTCTGCCTTCTTTTTCGTTGTTTTCAATTTCTGCACCAGGCGACAATACATGTGCATCTTCATTGAATGATGTAGATTGTGAAATAGCTATTTCAAGGCTAGAACTACTAAAAATTTCTTGAAACCCGATGATATCTGCACGCGTTTGATCGAGCGTTTGTGCAATCCAGGCCGTTTTCTGATCATGTTCCTCTTCGCTAAAAGCAGGCAGATCATAATAAGGCACTCCAGGGCGCACGAGGTTAAGCAAATTGAATGAGGCGACACGGAATTCCATTTACATTTTTCTTTATTGTTTGGCCAAATACATCCAAGTGCTCAAAACTGAATCCGGATTTAACGATAAGCTGTCAATCTTTTGCTCAAGTAACCAATTTGCAAAATCAGGGTAATCCGAAGGTCCTTGCCCACAGATACCGATGTATTTATTTTGTTGCTTGCATGCATATATCGCCAAACTAATTAAATTCTTTACTGCATCATTACGTTCATCAAACTTACTTGCTATGAGTTCCGAATCACGATCCAAGCCAAGTGTCATTTGAGTAAGATCATTTGAGCC
>JBCCEI010000189.1:0-1879 GCA_039030355.1 Pseudomonadota bacterium
AGTGAATTTCATCTGGTAGATGAACGCATTGTTGGTAATAAACCAAAGTCACTTGATTTTGCACAAGCTGCTGCATTACCGCTGACAAGTATAACGGCTTGGGAGTCAATGTTTGATCGATTAGAAATGGCACAAGACGATACCGATAGGGGTAAAAATGTATTGATTATCGGAGGTGCAGGTGGAGTTGGTTCAATGGCGACTCAGTTTGTTAAGCAGCTAACTAATTTAGAAGTTACGGTTACAGCATCAAGACCTGAGTCTAAACAATGGTGCAAAGATTTGGGTGTGGATCATATAATTAACCACTATCTCGATATACCCGAACAAGTTCATGAAAAAGGCATTGACGGTTTTGATTATGTACTATGCTTTAATGATACGGATGAACATTGGATTTCGATTGCGACAGTAATTAAACCGCAGGGGAAAATATGTTCGATTGTAGAAACTGCGGGTGATGTAGATTTAGGGGCATTGAAGAGCAAGAGTGCAACATTCTCTTGGGAATTTATGTTTACTCGTTCTATGTATGAAACGGACGATATGATCGAACAGCATACTATACTTAATCGAGTAGCAGAGCTTGTCGATGCGGGCAAAATAAAGACAACCTCTAATCAGGTATTAGAACCCATCAATGCAAAGAATTTAAAAATTGCACATGCAGAACTTGAAGCGCGACATGTGATTGGAAAAATTGTTTTACAAGGCTGGAATGAATAAGAACCTAAGTAAATGAAAAGCAAACTCATTATTTTCACTCTTAGTGCTTTTTTGTTATCACCATTGATGTTGCAGGGCTGTGCTTCAACACAAAAAAATAAAACCCTCAATAGTTTTGACGAAACAACAAGATTGTATGGACGCTTACTGCGTTGGCGTGAATACGAAGGTGCTGTAAATATGATCAGACACCAAGATGAATCTACTGTTGAGTTCAATCTTGATGATTTCGAAGATTTGCGTGTAACAGATTACGAAATCAAAAGAGTTGCAATGGGAGAAGATCTAAAAACTGCAGTAGTAGATGTAGAAATTTCATATTATTTCGAAACCACGAATGCCGTTAATACAATTCGCGATACACAAAATTGGTGGTACTTAGAAGAAGCCGAAAAATGGTATCTGGACGATGATTTCCCAGCCTTTAAATAGATTAACTAGCCAAATTTTCAGTTAGAAATTCACGCCACTGCTGATTCATTTCCCCAATTGCTAAAAATGAGGGATTCAACAGAGAATCTTTTGTGTTGTAGCGCAAAGTATCTAATTGTAAGTCAACAATTTCTCCGCCGGCTTCATTAAGGACGCAGTGCGCTGCTGCAGTGTCCCATTCTGAGGTGGGCCCAAAGCGTGGGTAGATATCTGCAATACCTTCTGCAACTAGACACATTTTTATCGAGCTACCCATACTGATGAGATTAAAGTCGCCTATTTTATCTTGCAGTGCCTGCAATGATTTTCCAGCATGTGAGCGACTACCACAAATTGTAGGAGTGCTGTTGGGTGTCGAAACGCGCGCGCTAATTTCAGACACATTCGTATCCTGATCCTGTTTATACGCGCCGTGATTTCGCGCGGCAAAGTAGCAAGTATCTTTTACGGGAAGATAAACAACGCCCAAGCTAGATGAGTGCTCAGTTATTAATGCGATGTTTACTGTAAATTCGCCATTGCGCTTAATGAACTCACGAGTACCGTCCAGTGGATCGATTAACCAATAGTTACGCCAACTTGATCTTTCAGTAAATGGTACCGCTGTAGACTCTTCGGACAAAATTGGAATATTAGGAGTGAGTTTAGTTAATTCATTAATGATCAGCTCGTTTGATGCAAGGTCTGCTGTGGTTAAGGGCGAGTGGTCTTTCTTTTCTTC
>JBCCEI010000190.1:0-1814 GCA_039030355.1 Pseudomonadota bacterium
ATCGACTTCAGCCGCGATGTTTGGTCATATATTTCGATCGAATACTTTAAGCAAAAAGTCATTAAAGATGAAGTTGGATCATCCACCATGCCACACAAAGTCAATCCTATCGATTTCGAAAATGCCGAAGGTAACTTAGGTATTGCGAATGCATTACTGAATCATTTCTCTGCGAAACTGCCAATATCGCGATGGCAACGTGACTTAAGTGATTCTACAGTCTTACGCAACCTAGGCGTTGCCATTGCGCATTGCGAAATTGCTTATCAATCGTTATTAAAAGGCATGTCAAAACTTGAAATTAATGTTGATCAGCTTGATATTGATTTAAATAAAAATATAGAAGTGCTTGCCGAACCAATCCAGACAGTAATGCGCAAGAACAAAGTCTCAGGAGCTTATGAGAAACTCAAAGAGCTCACGCGAGGACAAAAACTAGATATTGAAAAGATGAATACGTTTATCCGCTCGCTAGACTTACCGGAAGAAGACAAGGAACAACTACAAAAATTAACCGCATCCAACTATGTGGGAATTGCCAGCAAGCTTGCCAAACAAGAAGATTAAGCGTCTTTATCAATAAAAAAATCTGTTAACTTCTTCGTCAGCGCAGCTTGCGAAATGGTTGGAAGCACATAGGCCCATCCATCTAACTTTTGTTTAAGTGACTTTGATAGTGATTCTGCGGCTTTGGGATCTGAAATCATCGCTGCATCTATAGTAGATTCAGCTTCTGGTGTTTTATTTTCAATATTCTCATCTACATGAGCTGCATTAAAATCAATATCAATCATAAAATTTAACTTCACTACCGGCCCCGGATAAGCTCTTGTCGTAATCGTCAAGCCATCAAAAGTTTTAAAGACAGTTGTAACAGATGGCGCTAAGTCATCAGCCCTTAACAGTTCCGCTTTACTAACATCGGTAAGTTGCAAGGATGAAAGCGCATTAGCAACCTGGTAGATCTGCGAATCGGAAATCTTCATTCCATCTGGTGCAATCGCATCGATAACAAATTCATAGGCTTGATTTCCAGTATTATTAATGTCTATTACTGTGCCATCGGCATGTTGAATCGTTATATTTTTTATTCGTTCAGGCGGAATATCCAAAATATCTTTTTCTAACCAGTCGGTTGGATCGCGTGCAATATTAATTTTTTTATTGATTAGCCAGCTTTGCTGCTCTTTTTGATGACGAACATATTGAGTATTCTTTCCACTACTACCATCATTTCCAAATATGATGTTCACAGTATCACCCAATCCATCAACAGTAAGCAGCACTCCTTGCGCATTTTCATTTTCAATACTCTCAACCCCTAATTTAGTATAGTTCTGAGGATTGGAAGTTTTTGCTTCGGCAAGTTTCGCTTCGGCTAAATTCTCGAATACATTTCGTACTGCTGCAACATTGGCTTCATATCCATCGCGGTTATCTACTATCCAACCACTTTCAGTTTTACTTACTGATGAAAGCAATAAATTCCCTGCTTCCAATACAGTAAACTTTGTAACGCTATTTAGGTTGCCTTGCAAACTTGGAATTAGGTCTACACTTGTTAAAACAGACTTAAACTTGTTATTACTTGTATAGAAATATGCTGTTAGACCAATCGCTACAGCCGCAAGTAATAGAATTACTGACCTTAATCTCATATTTAATAATTAAATCATAAGCTTTTCAATGGAACAACAGAGTGGCCATAATGACATTGGAGTGAGAGCTCACCCTTCAGCAGGTAAAGTACCAAGAGCCATGCACAGCGTGTCCAGGAGGCTTTCTAAAGCACAACACAATACAGCACATCCACA
>JBCCEI010000191.1:0-1759 GCA_039030355.1 Pseudomonadota bacterium
AACTGTAGCCATCACCAGTTAGTGTATAAACACTGCCAAATACATCTCCATATTCATCATTAACAAAAGGCTCGCTCGCTCCATCCGGTAGTTCTGATTGAACATCAGCAACTTTGCGACGCAAATCATCAAATATAGGGCGCATATTTTTATATGATTCTAAAAAGTTTACTGTAATGATCGATATACCATTTCTAGATTCACTAACGATATAGTCTACTTCAGGCATCTCTTGAATTTTCTTTTCAAGCTTATCTGTTACCAGTAATTCCATACGTTCTGGATTTGCGCCTGATAATGTAGTGGTCACTACTGCTGCACGAATAATAAACCCAGGATCCCTTGCCTTGGGGAGTTGTTGGAAAGCCATAATACCGCTCAAGATGAGCAGTGTGATTAGGATAAATACGATTCGATCGTAACGAAATGCGAATTGAGTAAGACTCATAATATTACTGACTTATAACTTCTAAGCCTTCTCTTACAATGTTAACTCCAGCAGTTACGACTCGATCTCCTTCTTTTACACCTTCGATTATTTCTAAACCTGAGGGAGTGAGTTCGCCTGTTTGAACTTTCTGTTTTTTAATGACACCGACATTATCTTTCGATGTGTTCTCAACTATATAAATATACTTGCCAGATACGTCTTCACCCACTGCCACTGCTGGTACGACAAAATGATCTAGTTGGGAATCATTTTCAAATCTAAAAGAAACTTGCGCAGCAAGTCCAGGACGTAAACCTTCAGGTGTTTGTTCTAGCGCTACCGTTACGGGATAAGTCGTGCTCGCACTGGAGGCAACACCTACTTCGGTTACTTTTCCCATAAACTCTATATCTGGCGCCACACTGAATGTAATTAGGGCATCCATGTCGTTTTTGATTTGACCAATTACACTTTCAGGTATATCTAATCCTATTTCCAATTGCTCCCCACAAGTTACAACCAGAATGGTTTGGCCCGCGGTTACATATTCGTTTTGTTCGGCATTTTTTTCGGCGACTCCACATGTTTCTGCAGCATAAAGTTTAGTGTAAGACACATTTAATCGTGCAAGCTCCAATGCCTTATTTGATGCTCTTACCTGTGCCGCGCTTGAGTCTGCATTAGAACGTGCTGTGTCTAACTGATCTCTAGAAATATTATTATTTTCATACAGACTTTTGGTGCGTTCAAAATTAGCTTTTGCATTTCGAAGTGTAGCGTCTGCCTGTGCTAGGTTGGCAACTGCTTGTTGTGCTTGCAATTGATAATCAGAAGGATCGAGCGTTGCAATTACTTGTCCTGCTTTTAGCTGATCACCAACGTTAAATTCAAGTGTTTCAATAGTGCCAGATACACGAAAACTCAAATTGGATTGAAAATCTGCTTTTGCAGTTCCAGAAAATGTACGTGTCACACCATTTTCGGGGGTTGATATTACGATTGATCGTACGGTTCTCAATTCCGTTTGTGGATCGACATCTGCCTTTTCATTACCACAACTAATAATTACTAAAGGAGAAAAAATGATGACTAGAACCTTTTGGCAATTTATTTTCATATGCTTTTCCTTAAACCTATACAATATATTTAGCTTCTGCTGGCATAAAAGTCATCGAGTGCTTGATACCAATTATCAAAACCGTCTGCGGTTAAAATTAAATCAAAGTTCGCTACTGCACGTTGAACCTCAATCCAATCAATCATAAATTGATATTGCGCATCGACGGCATCTAAGTTTGCTGCTAGTGATGCATCTTGTGCATCAATTAA
>JBCCEI010000192.1:0-1686 GCA_039030355.1 Pseudomonadota bacterium
AAGTGTTAAGGCTGAATCTATTCCACCAGACAATCCCAACACTACACCGCTGAAATTATTTTTACGCACATAGTCCCTTACCCCAAGCACTAATGCGTTATAGATTGAGGCACCTTTTCGCAATTCTTTGCATAAAACTTTACTTTTTAACAGATTTTGCTGTGATCTTGAGTATTCGATAATACTCATATTTGTCTCAAATGCGGGAGCCTGCAAACATAGTTTTCCTAATTTATTTAAACAAATGGATTCGCCATCAAAAACAAGCTCATCTTGGCCGCCAATTTGATTGACGTACACAATAGGAAGACTTTGCTCTTCGATTCGCTTTTTTAGAACATTGATACGTTGCTGTGTTTTCCCAAACTGGTAAGGACTTGCATTTATATTAATTATTAGCTCGGCACCTGCTTGTTTGCTTTTGTGAATTGGTTCAGAAAACCAAATATCTTCACATATAGTAACCCCTATATTTACATCTTTAACGTTGACAACACATGCTCTTTCACCTTGTTTGAAATAACGTTTCTCATCGAATACTTCGTAGTTTGGTAATTTATGTTTGTGATATTTTGCAATTATTTGAGAGTTGTAAATTATCAATGCGGAATTAAATAAACATTCGTTTTCACTCAAAGGTGCACCAACAATTACATATATGTCTTTTACTTCATTTTGAATTTTTTGAATTGCATTTTCTACACGTACAATCAAAGATGATCGAAATAAAAGATCTTCTAATGGATATCCCGTAACTGCTAATTCTGAAAACACAACCACATCTGCAGCTTCCTCTGAACGCGCTTTTTTAGCCGCATCAATAATTTGCTTTGTGTTACCTTCTACATCGCCCACCAAGAAGTTAATTTGCGTTAAAGCGATTTTTATTGTATCTGTCATAAAATATGCTTTAGTGATTTAGCAATGCTTTCATTTTTTCACCTATTTCAGCAGGCGTCCTTACAGTATTTACCCCAACTTTTTCTAAAGCAGAGTATTTTTGTTCAGCAGTTCCCTTGCCACCACTTATAATTGCCCCTGCATGCCCCATGCGTTTTCCTGCTGGTGCAGTAGCTCCTGCTATATAGGCAACTACAGGTTTTGAGACTGCTTGCTGAATAAACTCAGCCGCCTCTTCTTCTGCAGTTCCACCGATCTCGCCAACCATAATGATCCCATCTGTTTCGGTATCAGCCTGAAATTCTTGCAAGCAATCGATGAAATCTACCCCATGAATTGGATCTCCACCAATTCCAATGCAAGTTGATTGCCCTAAGTTTTGTTGTGTAGTCTGATTCACTGCAACATAAGTAAGCGTGCCCGAGCGTGATACAATTCCAACTTTACCTTTGCGATGAATTTCTCCAGGCATAATCCCTATTTTAGACTCACCAGGCGTGATAATTCCTGGACAATTTGGTCCGATTAACTTTGAAGTACTATCCTTTAGCACGGCATTCACTTTCACCATATCAAGCATCGGTATTCCTTCAGTTATACAAACGATTAATTTTATTTCTGCATAAATTGCTTCAAGAATAGCATCAGCCGCGAAAGCTGCAGGAACATAAATAACCGTTGCATCAATTTGATGCTGTGCTTGCGCAAGACTAATCGTGTTATATACGGGTAGTCCAAGCTCTGATTTTCCACCCCTTCCCGGTGTGACACCTGCAACCATTTTCG
>JBCCEI010000193.1:0-1516 GCA_039030355.1 Pseudomonadota bacterium
ATAAATTAATTTATGAGAATAAACTAATACGTTTGAAACCCATCATGCCAATTAAAACACTTGCAAACATCCAAATTGCAGCGGGGATTGGTACAGCAGTTACAGTAAGAAATGTTGATCCAGGATTTTCAGTATTGTTTAAAAACCCATGCAAAAAATCGTTATCTGATGTTTCATTTTTACCAGTCAAAGCTATAGCAAAAATACTATTAGATCCTTCAATCCAGCCATTTACGATTGAAGAAACATCAAACGTTATAGCCTCAAAAGCATCTACAAGAGATATTGCAGCACTGTCAGCAGCTAAGATGTTGTTGTCAAAAAAATCATTCCAGCTTATTGGCCCTGCTGGATTCGTGTCATCTGTAATACTTGTTAATGGATCTGCATTGACTGCATGGGCAGAAACTGTAAATGGATTTCCAGGTCCTGCATCAGCTCCAAAACCACCAGAGACACTTTCAACACTTAAGTTGGCAGTTACAGGCCCAGTAAAACTTGCAAAGTCATTTGCATCGAATGTTAGATAAACGGTTTCTGCAGCTGTAGTTCCAAATGGGTTGGTATTAGAGACCCGTAATACGCTTCTGTTATCTCCATTGTAACCTCTTACAAAATCAGGGCCGAAAAAGAAACCTGATGTCATCACGTCTTCATTTGGTGTAATAGTTACTGCTGATAGATTTGTTGAAATGCCTAGCAATGTAAGCATAAGCAGGTAAAAAATTGCTGTTTTGGTGGTACGCACGGTTGAGTAACTCCTATTTTCTGGTAAAGAATAAGTAAATTATTGGCTACTCTCCGCACAAAGCTCTTTAAGCAAATACATAAAGAACTTTCAGATGGCTGTCTCAAATGATAATGATTATTATTTGCCTTTGCAAGAAATATGTCGGCTTAAGAATTAAAAATTTAAGTCTATAAAAAACAGCTTGGTATGAGTCAACTTCTGTTCATGTTTAGTGACTCGTACACCTGCATCGTTTTATTGTTTACAACATTGCTCGAATAATTTTCTTCGCAATGTAATCTTGATTGCTCTCCACACGTTCTTCTGAATTCAGCATCCTTAATCAATTTTTCAAGAGCATCAATGAGTGAACTAAGATCTCCTGGTGGAACAAGTAAACCTGTTTTACCATCAAACACAATCTCTCTACAACCCGGCACATCTGTAGCAACTAAGGGTAAACCACAAGCTGCAGCTTCAACAAGAATTCTAGGAACACCTTCACCATATTGGCTGGGTAGCGCTACAATATCCATTTTCGCAAGTAGATTTTCTACTGAATTTACATGGCCTAGGATTTCAATATAGTCATCGTTTTTCCATTGATGAAACTCTTTACTATCAATCGAGGATGGATTGCCTGAATCTGGCTCACCTGCTAGATAAAAATTAACATGACTAAATTTAGGTTTTATCGCTTTGGCAGCATTAACAAAATCATATATGCCTTTCGCACGCAATAAGCGTGTTGCCATTAATATTTTTATTTTTGAATCTTTTTTCTTG